>CAZFMX010000055.1:0-22260 GCA_964520425.1 uncultured Desulfobacteraceae bacterium | reverse complement strand
AGGCTATGGCGGGACAAGCGGCGTCAGACTCAAATTCTAATCCTCGAAATACTACAGGGTATTTCTGGCTGTCCCGATGAAAATCGGGAGGGTTAGAATTCTCGCCTTCCTTGATTTTGAACAAAATTGAGCATTTTTCAAAGGTCTCATCTTAAAAAGCTATAAGACTGCTCCGTTAGACACTGTATGTCTGACGGGGTAAAAAGACTAAAGGGATTGAAACTTTCTCCTGCAAGCTTGTTGTAGACAAGCGGAAATCCCGCCTTGGGTATTCTTTAGAAGGAATTCCTAGAATTTATACTTAGGATCTGAACTGAAGGCAAGAATTTTGGTATCATCAAAGTGTTGTAAAATGATATAGTCATATATCGAATTTATTGACACAGATTACAGATGTTTATCTTATCATGTCATAATTAAATATATTTCAGTATAATAATTGATGCTCAAGCCTATAATTAATGGATTTACAATTATGAAAATGAATCATAGACAGTGCTCTCAGATTTGAGAAACCCTGATCCATGAAAACCTCAGAAAATCTACTGTCCGCTCAATATGATGTTTCAATGACCGACGAAGGAGGTATGGTGCTTCATCTCCAGGGGAAGATGGGTGCGTCCAACGCGGCCCGCTTGATCCAGGAATTGATCACGATCATCAAAGAGCGAGAACCATCCTCATTAACCGTTGACCTCAAAGAAGTGTCATACATGGATGATTTCGGTGTTCTGGTTCTCATGGAATTGAGGAATGGGATGATCGATAGGAGGGGACAATTCTCTTTGGAGAACGCTGGGGGTGAAATAGAGAAGACCCTCTCTATCGTCAATTTTGCGGATCTGGGAAAGAGGATTTCTCTGGGGAAGAGAAAAGACAGACAAAAGGTACTTGTCCGCTTTGGCGACGCGGCCATCCGCCATGCCAGGGATGTGAAGAATTTGATATCTTTTGTCGGATCCGTCCTCATGGAATTGATCTACGTCCTTGTTCATCCCAGATCTTTGCGGAGAGATGATGCGATTCTGGCTATGCAAAACACGGGAGTGGATGCCCTCCCCATTGTCGGGCTCATCAGTTTCCTGATGGGCCTGATTATGGCCTTCATGTCTTCTGCGCAACTCCAGCAGTTTGGAGCCAATATCTATGTCGCTTCGCTGGTTGGTTTGGCGATGGTTCGTGAATTGGGGCCCCTTATGACAGGAATCATTGTGGCTGGAAGATCAGGATCAGCATTTGCTTCTGAGATCGGAACGATGAGGATCTCCGATGAAATCGACGCCTTGTTTACCATGGGATTATCTCCCACACGATTTCTCGTTATCCCCAAGATGGTTGCCACAATCATTGTGTTGCCATTGTTGACTCTGTTTTCAGATCTGTTCGCCATCATGGGCGGTCTTATAGTGGGGATTTTTATGCTGGATTTAACTGCTAATGGCTATATCGCACAGACCATTAGGACGCTTTATCTTTTTGACATCTTCTGGGGTTTTTTAAAGAGTGTCGTCTTTGCCATGATTATTACTTGGATCGGTTGCCTGAGGGGATTTCAGGTCAGAGGCGGAGCGGCTTCAGTTGGTGAGGCCACGACTTCGGCAGTGGTGAGCGGCATATTTATGATTGTCGTGGCAAACTCGATCTTTGCCGTCATCTTTCATTACTGGGGATGAATCAATACTGATGCGGAATGATACCATCATAGAGGTGAGAGATCTTATTGCTACTTATGAGGAGGATAAGATCCTTGACCGCATAACCTTTGAAGTCTATGAAGGAGAGATATTTGTGGTCCTTGGGGGGAGTGGAAGCGGGAAGACGACTCTACTCAAACACCTCATAGGGCTTTATTCTCCTCAAAGAGGCCGGATCATCATCGACGGTGAAGACATTTCCAGTTCTGATCATGAAAAACTCACAGCTATGCAGCGGAAGATCGGTGTCTTGTTTCAGAGCGGGGCCCTGTTCGGGTCAATGACGATCGGTGAGAATGTAGCCATGCCTATCAGAGAATACACGAATCTTTCCGAAGAATCCGTGAATGACCTGGTCAAGATGAAGCTGAATCTGGTTAATCTGGATGGATACGAAGATTATCTCCCTTCCGAGGTCAGTGGCGGCATGAAGAAAAGGGCAGGGCTCGCAAGGGCTATGGCGCTTAATCCAAAGATATTATTCTTCGATGAACCCTCTGCAGGTCTGGACCCTGTTACATCAGCGGAACTAGACAATCTTATTATCCATCTTAACAAAAGTCTTGGGACGACCATGGTCATTGTAACGCACGAACTCCAGAGTGTCTTCAACGTCGCCCAAAGGATTATCATGCTGGATCAAAACACAAAGGGCATTATCGCCGAGGGGGACCCCAGACATCTGCGGGAACAGAGTGATAATCCATTTGTCAGACATTTTTTGAACCGCCAGACAATTTATTAACGGCGGGGAAGTCCATCACATAAAAGGATGACTTTCTAAATGGCTTCTCAAAAAACAAAATTTGCTGTCGGGCTATTCCTACTGGTTGGAATCAGCCTTATTGTTCTAGTCACGATCTGGCTGGGAATGTCCCACTTTTTTCAGGGGGGAAAATACTATGTGACCTATTTCGATGAATCGGTTCAGGGTCTGGACGTGGACTCCATCGTAAAGTATCGGGGTGTCCCAGTAGGCCGGGTTGAGAGCATTGACGTGGCTCCGGACGCAAACTTGATACAGGTCACACTAAAGATTGAATCAGGCCAAGAGCTTGACAAAGACATTGTGGCTCAGCTGAAATTGGTAGGAATTACCGGAAGCATATTTGTTGAACTGGATCGCAAAGCAGAAGGAGAACCCGATCAATCCCCTCCTATTAATTTCCCCTCCGAGTATCAGATTGTGGCCTCGAAACCCAGTGAGATCAAGGAGTTGTTACAGGGAGTCGACGACCTCCTCACACAACTCAACTCCCTGGAAATTGGGGAAATTTCCGAAAAGGTCCAATCGTCCCTGGAGAATATCAATAAAAAGGTTGCGGAAGCGAATATAAAGGGGATTTCTGACAGCCTCGAATCGTCTCTCGGTCGTATCGATCAGGTGTTGAACGATCAACGACTGGATCGTTTTCTAAATTCCTTGGATGAGGCGGGGAATTCATTTAATACTGTCATGTCAAAAATGGATAGGAGTCTGAGTCAGCTTGAAACCGCACTTAACGGACTGGAAGATATTGTGACGGAGCAAAAGGATAACCTCAAGAGGGGTATCGAAAACTTCAGGGAAGCAATGGAGAAAGCGAGCGCCTTTTTTGCAGATGGGTCTTCATTGGTGCGTGACATTGATGAGTCTATGGCATACCTCATGGAAGATTTGTCTTCCGCTGTTCAGAATTTAGAAAGGGCAAGCGAAAACTTGAACGAACTCATAGAATCTCTCGGAGAGCAACCCTCGCAGTTACTATTCAGTGAGCCCCCTCCGCCCAGGAAAGTCGTGAATGATAAACAATAGGGATTCGAGCAGTATGACGATGGGAGAAGACGAAATGTCTCAAAGAAGATACGGACGATTACTGAAGAATCATGAAGAGGTGGGCGTTCTTTTTCTCTGTTTTTGTCTCTTTATCAATGGATGTGTAAATTTCAGGGAGACGACGCAAGCAGAGAAGACAACCTACTATACACTGGAATATGATCCTGCCGCGCCAAGTCATCTTCAACCCCTTTCCGCAGTCATAAGGGTCAAACGTTTTGGCGTAGCCCCAACTTACGACACTAATAGGATCGTCTATCGAAAGGAAGCATTTGAGAGAGATGCGTACGTTTACCATAAATGGCGGGACAATCCCGGTGAGATTGTTACATTTTTTCTGAGCCGGGACATGAGAGAATCCGGATTGTTTGAAGCTGTGTTGTCGCCTAATAGCAGGGTGCCCGCTTCCCACATATTGGAGGGGAGGGTGGATGAGTTCTTTGAGTCGGATGCCAGGGATGGCTGGGAAGCCGTCCTGTCTGTCAGTATCATTTTGACGGCAGTCGATCCGGTGGAAGTCGGGAAAAAATCTTTATTCCAGAAATCCTATCATAGAAGAGAACCATGCAGAGAGAAGACACCAAAGGCCCTTGCCGAGGCCATGAGTCATGCGATGTCGGAGGTATCTTCCGAAATTACCAGAGAAACCTATAACTTCATAAAACAGAATAGAGATGAAAAAAGCCAAAACCAGTGAGAAATCTTCCTACACCCCTTTTTTTCTAACCATTTCCTCTTATTCTATGCTATTATATATAAATTCCACTCAAAAGATCAGGAACATCGCAATGAAATGCAAATTCTTCATATTCTTTCTTCTATTGACCTACTTGGTTCTGGGTTCCTTTTCACTATCTTTTGCTCAGGAACAAGAGGAGGCTACACCAGCCGAATCCCCGCAGCAATTGACTCTGGTGAAGGCTGTCATGTGTGAAGGGCTAAGAAGCCTGGTCCCGTGGAATGAGGCTATTGCTTTTTCCATTAAAAGAGAGGAGGTCTTCTGTTTCTTGGATTTTGATCCTGTACCGGAGAAAACGGCCATTCGTATCAGCTGGTTCTGGAGAGATGAGCGTAGACGGAATCCGAAATTTATCCTCAATCCTCCCCGGTGGTCAACATTGGATAGTATGCAGCTTCGCGATGCGGATAAAGGGCCATGGCGCGTGGAAGTGAGAGATATGGAGGGGAATATCCTTAAGACATTAAGGTTCAGTATTACGGACTGATGACCTATGGATTCACTATTCACCCTTTTTGAAGGTATACGATTTTGGGACATGGCTGATATCCTGCTGATTAGCTATATCCTTTTCCGTGTATACGCCCTTTTCAGGGGAACCCTTTTGTTTGGTATCCTCATGGGGATTTCTATCCTGTTGTTCGTCCTTCTCCCGATCACAGAGTCCAGAGATATGGTTCTGACCAGTCAGGTCTTCCAGGGCATTGCCGCGGCGGCAGCCCTCATTATCATTGTCGTATTCAGGAATGAAATCCGTTCTCTACTTCTAGCTAAGAACTTAAAGAGTTTCTTTTGGGGTTTTCCCCAGATGCGTTTGGATACGCCTGTTGAAGTCATTGTGGAGAGTGTCTACGAACTGGCCAAAAAACGAACCGGCGCACTCATTGTTATGATGGGAAACGAAGACCTGGGAGAAGTGATCCATAGTGGAATATCATGGCATGGTCAGATATCGAGAGAGATGATCCATAGCATCTTCTGGCGCGACAACCCGGTCCATGATGGAGCCATTATCATTCAGGGTGACGAGATAAGAGAGGTTGGGGCCATTCTACCCCTGTCACAGAGGAAAGACCTTCCTTCCCGATATGGGACACGTCATAGGGCCGCAGCTGGATTGGCCGAAGCCACGGATGCCCTCGTTATCGTCGTATCTGAAGAAAGGGGGACCGTGTCGGTGGCCAAGGGCACAGAGATGAAGACTGTCGCGGGGGAGGATCAACTACTGCGGATAGTGAGAGAACATCTTGGCTTTCATGAGAAAGAGGAAGGTGGAAAGTGGAGAGGGCGTTTAGAGTTTGCCATTGCAGGATTCGTCTGTTTGATATGCGTCTCCTTCTACTGGTATCTTGTTGCAAGAGGAGAAGCCACTGTGAAGATATTTGATGGTGTCCCTGTCGAATATGTGAACAGTGAACCGGGAGTAGAGATCATAGGTTCCGTAAACCGTGTCCGTTTAGAGCTGAGTGGTTCCGCGCGTCTCATCAGACGGATAGACGAAGAGCAGATTAACGTGAGTATCGATTTAGGGAAAGTAGCGGAAGGGGAGAAGACATTCAAAATCACCCGGAAAAACATGACCCTTCCTCCGGGTGTTCGGGTTCAAAGTGTCACTCCCGAGGAAGTTGAAGTCGTCCTTGATCGTTTAATCAGGAAGATCCTTCCTATACAAGTGGACTGGGTGGGAAAGCTGCCTGAAAACCTAAGACTTGTGGACGCAAAAGTGATCCCCGCGCAGATAGCCTTCACCGAAGGAAGCAGAGTCATCAATAAAATATCTACCATCTATACAGAGAGAATCCCCTTGGATCAGATACAGAGTAGCGGGAGAATGACCGTTGAATTGGATATTTACCCTCCGTCTCTGAAAATGGACTCAGGCGCCAAGACCACCGTGGATATTGATTATAAGGTTGCAGATCGAATTCAATAAACCCTATCGTTGCATAGAAAACATCAAGTGGATTTAAATATCAGATCTGATGTATCCTCACCTTTTGCAACGTTAGGGTAACGTGACGGGGAGAGTCTCTGTCTTAAAAGGTTTGCATCGAGTCTTCTAGGGCTGAATGAAGGGCCTGCACCTATGTCCGGAATCTGTTCCTCGTTTGATCTTCCTAAAACATGTCGTAACGCATTTCCTGTTCCTCTTCAGGGTGAACCCTATTGTTGCATAAAAAACATGAAAAGGGGGTTGAAAAATCAGATATGCAGCATCCTCGGCTTTTGCAACAACAGGGAGAACCAAGCTTTTTCCTTTCATAAGCTAATAGTAGTAGAAAAAGAGAGATGATATGGCCCAAGGATTTCTTCTGTTTGCCACGAGCATTGCGCTGTTTCTGTTCGCGATGGTCAAACTTAACACCTGCGTACAGCGTCTGTTAAGCGCCCGTGTTCGCGAATACATTAAGTATTCAGTAAGAAAGCCTATCTACGGCCTGATCACAGGCATTTTTAGTACTATCATATTTCAGAGTAGTTCCGCGACCACGCTGCTTACTGTCGGGATGGTCAGTGCCGGTATCATCAGTTTCTACCATTCTTTGGGCATTATTCTGGGCGCGGATATCGGGACGACGTTGACTGTGCAGCTCGTGGCCTGGAAGATCACTTCCGTATCTCCTGTATTGATCCTGATCAGCGGCATGGTCTGGGTTCTCGGCAGAGGAAAGGTTAAATCGGCAGGGGAGATTCTTTTTTATTTTGGTCTGATATTCTTCTCTCTCAGTCTGACTGGATATGCCACTGCGCCGCTCAAGGAGAATCCGACTTTCCTGGCGTATTTTCAAGAAGCGCAGAATCCTGTATTGGGTGTGGCCATCGGCGTCGTCTTCACCGGTATCGTCCAGGCTTCATCCATACCCATCAGCATTCTCGTCATCATGGGGCAGCAGGATCTCGTCAGCATAGATAATGCCTTGGCCATCATCCTTGGGGCCAACATGGGAACAACGGTCACAGCCTTCCTTGCGGCCGCCGTTTCAAATATCAACGGACGACGAACCGCCCTAGCACATTTCATCTTCAAGCTGGTAGGAATCATCATCTGCCTGGCTTTTTTGCCCCTGGCGATTCCGGTGTTTCAGGCATTATCCGGGAATGTCTCCCAGCAAATCGTCCTCGGGCACATTCTGTACAACTGTCTCATCGCATCCATTTTCTTCTTTTTTCTGAAACCCGTGGCTTCTGTCATCGAGAAAATCCTCCCGGGCAAGGCGATATCCCTATCGCTCTGGCCTGAATATCTTGACGAGAAAAGTATCAAATACCCTAATGAAGCCCTTGAGCAAGTGAGCAAGGAATTGTCGCGGGAGCTCTCCCTTACTAAGCAAATGCTCTCAGATGCTCAGGAGCTGTTTTTATCATACAGGAAGGGGAAAAGACGTGACATCCACTATGTGGAGATGGTGGTGGATAATCTGCAGTCGGAGATCGCACGATATCTGAACAGGGTCTCCTATTCTCCGCTATCGGGAAAAGCATCACAAAAACTCTTCGCGTTTTCGGCAGTTGTGGATGATATTGAGCGTATAGGGGACCATGCTGTCAATCTGGCGATTCTGGCCAAGTATAAACACGAGAGCAAAGCCGATTTCAGTTCTGAAGCAGAGGTTGAATTAGAGGAGATCTCAAAACTGGTCTTTGAGAACTTGAATGTTACGGCGACAGTTATGAAACAAGGAAACAAGCTCCTGATCAAAGATATTTCCGATCGGCATATCATAACAGACACGAAAATAGAAGATGCACTTCAAAACCACCTTGTGAGGTTTCGGATGAGGACCTGTGAAGCTGAAGCGGGCCCTATTTTTGTAGACGTGCTCATAAACCTCAAACGAATATCACGCCTCTGTAAAAACATCAGTACAAGCTTCCAGAATCTCGATTAGAACTGTATTGCAAGGAGGCTTGCTCAAGGGACAAAGGCTATTCTGAAGTGACTGGTGGGAGGGCGCCGTCTTTTCCTGACTTATCTGTGGGGGAAGCCCTGGCTCCCCGCCTAGGAGAGGCTGGGGAGAACAGCGGAGGGGGCAAGTTTCCCTCGCAGATAAGTTATAGAAAAGACCAGACCGGGAGCCTCGGAACGAAAGAATAGCCTTTGTCTCTTGAGTCTCTTCGAAGGAGTTTTATGAGACCTCATACTCTGCGAGAGGAGACTCACTCATTAATCTTATTAATGTGATTCAAAAAAAATCGAAAACAAGCCAATACTCAAGAGAAGCAACGAGTCGTGATGATCCGGGTGAACGTGGGTAGAAGAATGGATATATCAGAGAACATAAAAGAGATTTTGGAGCAAGAGCTTCTTGAAGGAGCCTTTCCTGGCGCAGTATTGCTTGTGGCCAAAGGGGGAGAGATCGTCCTCCATCAAGAAGCCGGATTCCGTTCCATGAGGCCGAAACAGGAACCTATGACCAGGGAGACGATCTTTGATCTCGCTTCTTTGACAAAACCCCTTGCCACCACTTTGGCTATCATGAAGTTGGTTGATCAAGAGAAGATCTATCTGGATCAATCTTTGTCAGAAATCATAAAGAGTGGCTATCTTAAGGAAAAGGGAAGCCTGACTCCCCGCCTGTTATTGAACCACAGCGCGGGATTTGTAGCCTGGAAGCCTTTATATTCCTATCTGGTGAAGGAAAAAGTAGGAGAACGAAGAAGCACACTAAGAAGAAGGATTCTCAAAGAGTCGCTGGTTTATTCGCCGGGGAAAGAATGCCTCTACAGCGATTGGGGGTTCATGATCCTGGAATGGATCATTGAAGAGGTCTCCGGAATGCCCATGCACCGGTTTTTAGATGATCATTTTTATGGACCCATGTCTTTGAAAAAGACCTTCATCTACTCAGGCGAGCTTCCCCCGGGATTAGAGAAAGGCATGTTTGCGGCAACCAAAGATTGTCCTTTGCGGAACAGAATCATTCGGGGTGAGGTAGAGGATGATGTGGCCTATGCTTTAGGCGGCTATTCAGGTCACGCCGGATTATTTGCGTCCGCAGAGGAACTCTATTTTCTTGTCGCGCTTTTGAGGGATCATTACTATGGAAAGAGGGACGATTTTCTGAGCCCGGAAGTAGTAAGAGAATTTTTTCATCGGCAGGATATTGTGGAGGGATGCATGTGGGCCCTTGGATGGGATACGCCTTCACCTGAGAATTCAAGCTCAGGAAGGTACTTTTCCCCAAAGAGTGTGGGACACCTGGGATTCACGGGCACATCCGTATGGATGGATCTTGAAAAGGATGTGATCGTGGTCTTTTTGACGAACCGAACCCTGACTGCCGATGACAATGAAAAGATCAAGGCCTTCAGACCCCGGCTTCATGATCTGATCATGGATGAGTTGGGATTAAGCACGGAAGGAGTGTCCGGCTAGTGTAAACTCTCCGCCACAAACTCAATGGGAGCCATGGGGATCTCTTTTCAGTTTACCACCATTTGTCTAGAGATGGTGGAACGGCACCAGGTTTATGCAGGATACAAAGCAGTGTCATAAGCCATATCATCATAGCGACAGGCCTTCTTTGTGCCTGTTCACTGAGAGGGGATCAGTTTCGAGGCGCTTACGGGCTTAGGTATCTTCTGGGTGGTGAAACGGAAAAGAGATCCCCACGGCTCCCTGTCACGTGTCATAGAATTTGCTTAGGAGAATAGAATTGATTTCTGAGACTCTACTATAGATATAGTCTTCTGTAGATGTTCTGTGGAGCGTTTCATATTTGAGCCGTGAATAGATAATGTGTGATATTAGATGAGTTTAAAGGGCTCATATGAGTCCGGTAAGTATGGTCGTTTCACACTCCCCATTTGGTGGCCCTGCAACACGGCCCGGTCGGAGCAGTTTAGAATCATATACATCAATTCCTTTCCCCGAATCAGACCAAGACACCCTTCCGCAGCACTTATTTCATCAAATACTGCCACTTTGTCACGACGTACATTTGGTCCGATCAGGATGACGGGGACCGGTTCGCCTGAATGGATGAGAGAGGAAATGCTCGGTGTAGAATGATCCGCAGTGACCACAACAAGGAGGTCGTTCCTGCTTTCTTCCACCGCCCCAAGTAGTTCATCCAGCCCACAATCCAGAGCACTTATCACGTTCTTCTTCTTTTCCGGGTCGCCGGAATGAGCGGCTTCATCGATGTCTTTTGTGTGAACATGGATATAGTCATGTTCGGTATCTTCCAGCGCCAATCGTATACGTTCCCGTAAATCTTGCCCGGGATCATCACTGTTTTTCACCCGAAAAGCGGTTAGCCCCAATTCACGGGCCAACCCGATGTACATCGATTCAGATGCGATTAGTAATCCGTTAAGACCCCATTGGTCATAAAATCTGCGCTGTTTTACTCGCCGGCCACAACGCTGTGTGGTGAGGAAATTGGCAGGCGAGTGATCTTTCAGGGTTTTGTGACAGTAAGAGAGGTAGGTATTCATGGCTAGGGCCGTTTCCTCTGCCTTTTCGGGTTCCGGATTTTCGGCAAGAGGCTCTATTTTTGCGACGGGCTTTCCCAGGTTCATGGGATCAGAATCAGACACATAAGGGGATACATCTCCCTTTATCACAAGAATGGCATCATTCCGGCGGGTCTGATGGAGTAGGAATTGGATGCGGTGTGTCTTATAGGGCGATATGGTATTGAATATCCGGCCTATCTCTTCGGCGTTCCCTGGTATATCTTTACGACCGTGGCTAAGGATCGGGATGTCGTCCTGCCAAATTATGCCGGAGAGATGAGATAGACAGAGGACATCTTGGTCGTCAAAAGGGACGTTGTCGCCTACGGCCTCCAGAAGTCCTCTCCCAGGGAAATCTTCCAGATCATATCCGAAGAGGAGGTAATGGGCCGTTTCACTGGGAAGGCATTGGCCCAAAAGGCCGGCGTGAAAGAATCCATTGCTGCCAATCTGTGCCAGACGGTCTAGATTCGGGGTGAATGCCGCTTGGAGGGGAGTAAGGTTTTGAAGGATTTTATAAGATCGATCGCCAAGTCCATCCAACAGAACAAGGATGATTTTCATTCTATGATGCCTTTGCCAACTGGTGGCTTCTACGATTTATATTGGACAGGTATTCATCGACAATTTCTTTAGTCTTCAACAGCCCTCTAACATCTTTTATCTCCAGGGCCCACCATTCACATCCTATCTTTTCAAGAAGAGCAAGGCGATCTTCGATGTCTGTCAGGGTATTCGGCGGTATGTGCCCGATTCCGGATATCTCAGTGTGATAGAGATGGGCATTCCTGACTCGTTCAGGATGGGGTGTGACAAAATCATGGATCTCATAGTGCTGGCTTTGAACGGACTCGCACGCTTCAGCGTGACCGATGTCAAAGGTTACATCGGCATTGCTTTTTCGAATGAGTTTTTCGAAGAGGTTCGGCTTGCTTGTCCATCCCCAGGTAAGATTCTCCAGGCATATACGAATGTGTCTTTCTGCCCCGTATTGAACCAAGCGTCGTAGATTGTCAACAGTTGTGTCCCAAGACAGAGGCTCGGTGGAATCACGGCCCAGACCGATGTGAATAGACAGATATTTTCCTCCTACCCTGGATACAAGCCGGATAATACGTTGAAAGAGGTGCTCGGCGACCTTTGCCTCTGACGCGTCATTATGCCCAATGTCCATCTGATAAAAAGGGCAATGATAACGGACCTCCAAGGGGCTCAGGCTCAGCAGTTCCAAAACCCACATTGATTCTTCCGAAGGAGTCTTGGGTATTGACTCCATTTCAAAAGACCAATCAATGCCGGAAAAGGCGTATTCATAGGCAAACTCCCGGATCTCGGCTGCGGTCGGGAATATGTTACACATGGCTATTGTAGGTTTCATCGTCTCTTTTCTTAAATATATAAACGCTTAAAGATTATTTGTTATCGTTAGTTGTCATGCCGGACCTGAGGAGCCGGTCCCGTACTCGATAAGGGAGCATCCAGTACTTTTTGGATTCCGGCTTTCGCCGAAATGACGACAATAGGCTGTTCAATGCTCGATGCAAGAAGTCTAGGGAGTATTCAATGACTTTTGACTCTCTCTCATCTTTTGTAAATTCTAGGAGATAGCATTAAGTCCCGTCAATAATCTTAACTGCGATTGCTATATGATCGGGGATCTCTCCTGAAGCATAGGATTCAATGATCTCCTTGGAACATGGCAGAGCGAAATCCTCCAAAAAGACTCTGACACTTTGAACCTTAAAGGCGTTTTTGTTATCCAGCCTTCGGTAGTTGCCGGATAACACACAGTCCAGTTGTTCCTTTCCTTGATGCCACTCAAACCCCAAAATCTCTTCAATCTGTTTTCCTTCGCTGATATGCCGCAAGGGCATGAGTAGCTCTATATTGAAGAACTCAGCTAATCTTTTATAGATATCCAGCACCTCCGGGATCTGATTGATCTTGATATCGCCGTTATGCCGTTCTCTCTCACCTGCAATAATAGGAATATTCTTCAGACTCAGAGCAAGGGGGATACGGACACTATGCAGATATAGATGACATCCTACACAAGGTGTGTAAAAACCGTATCTAGAAATGATCTCACTGATAAATCGGCCATTCAATGCATGCCAGAATCCTGGAGATCCCATGACCACAGGATCATGCACGCGGGTCTGCGGGAGCCTTTCAGCCAATCGTTTGACCGCCTGCTCCATGCTGGACCATGGACCATATTCTGTTCCTGTGTAGGCATAAGTGGGAATTAAATCCGTGAACTCATTTTCTTCGACAGCCTTTATAGCGGCGGCCACACTATCTCTTCCGGCTATCTCCACCATAGCAAGATGGGGCATGTCTTGATATTCTCCAGTCTTTTGTGACGGGAGAAGTCTTTCGGGAAAATCAATGACACATTCAGGTTTGGTTAAAAAGAGTTCTTCTAACAGAGAACCTGAGGATGACATGGATTCAACTCCTTGAGGCCTTTGAAAAACACCCCCTTTTGTTCAATCTTCCGCCGTCGCCAAAGGCTATGGCGGGACAAGCGGCGTCAGGCCTAAATTCTAAGCCTCGAAATACTCAAGGAAGGTACTCCTGGCTGTCCCGATAAAAATCGGGAGGGTTAGTATTTTCGCCTTCCTTGAGGTTGAACAAAATTGAGCATTTTCAAAGGTCTCTCCTGAGAGAAGATCATAGGACGACTTCATTTCGATGGCACTAAATCCTCCATGTTATAGGCTGGATCAAATATTGATCACCTTGTCAGCCAGTTGCATGGCCGTGACGATATCGAGCATATTGGTGGTCTCTCCCACCTCTTTCTTATCCAAAATATCAAAATGGTTGAGGCATGTGCCGCAGACCAGGATATGAATTCCCTGGTCTTCCAGTTCTTTGAGATCAGACAGGGCTTCAGAGGCTCCAATGGTCAGTTTCACTCCGTTATTGACAAAAACAAGACGCCATAATTCATCGCCCATCTCTTGTAGTGTTTTCAAAAAACTGAGCATCAGTTTTTTACCTAGTACATCGTCTCCATATCCGATGCGGTCTGTGGCGACCATGACCATTATTTTCTGTTTTTCCTCTACTTGTTTTTCGATGATGGGGCTCTTGGAATCAGTGCCCCCTGTCTTCATGCCGGATACGTAAAAGTCATTTCCTTCTACATGTATTGAGACTTCAAAGCCTTGTGATTCGAGAAACCGGCAGACGTTCTCTTTTGCTGCTTCGTTATCCACCAAAACGACAATTCCGCTTGGCCTCTTGATGTCAAGGACCTTTTTTGTATTCAGAACCGGGGCAGGGCAAGCCAGTCCCCGACAATCCACTTCAGTCGTCATTTTTGAATAACCTCGATCTTGTGTTTTAATCCTAAAACTACTTCTCCAATTATAGTTGCTTCTCGGACTCCATTTTCCTTCAAAGCCAGTAACAAATCCTTTGCACTCTGTCTGTCCACGGAAATGAGGAGCCCTCCGGATGTCTGGGGATCAAAGAGCACATCCTGAATAAGGGTTTCGACAGAAGATGCGATTTCCACCATGTGTCCATAGAACTCCCGATTATTAAAGGCGCCACCGGGAACGAGGCCCATGCCGGCGTAGTCAAGGGCTTCAGGAAGAATGGGGATGTCATCAGCATGAATCCGGAGACCATACTCCGAATCCATCACCATTTCAGTAAGATGGCCCAGAAGTCCGAACCCGGTAACATCCGTGCAGGCATGAACAGGATAGGCTTTCATAGCGTCTGCCGCTTGGCGGTTAAGTGTGGCCATGAGTCGAGTGGTAGTCTCTATGATCTCTTCCGAGGCAAGTCCTCCCTTGATGGCCGTGGTGATGATCCCGATACCCAACGGCTTGGTCAGTATCAATTGATCTCCAGGTTTGAGATCCCTTTTAGTGAGAATATGGTCTGGATGCACGAAACCAGTGACAGATAGACCATATTTGAGCTCTTTATCTTCTATGCTATGGCCGCCTACCAAGACAACCTCTGCTTCATTCATCTTGTCCAATCCGCCCTGAATGATCTCTCGGAGAATCGCGATGTCCATGTCGTTGGCTGGGAAGGCTACCAGATTCATGGCTGTCTTGGGCGTTCCACCCATGGCATAGATGTCGCTTAGGGAATTGGCCGCAGCGATCTGGCCGAACTTGTATGGATCGTCCACAACGGGTGTGAAGAAATCCACGGTCTGGATCATGGCCAGGTCATGATTCAATTTATAAACTCCGGCATCATCAGCCTTGTCCAAGCCTACTATAAGGTTTTCATCCGTCGGAAATTCCATGCCACATAAAGCCTTGTCCAGGGCCCCTGGAGATAGCTTGGAGGCTCAGCCGGAACCTGAGACGGTTTCTGTAAGACGTTTACGCTCTTTCTCGGTCATAATCCTTCTCTACAACGACATCTTAGAAATCCATAAGTTAGGGGAGATTGCCAGATTTGTCAAACAGGAAAGCCCTATATATAGACCGCTTTCGTTAGGAAAAACCGATGATTTAGCAAGAGTATAAAGCAATTTGGTAGTGTATCAAGAATTAGGTTGAGGCTAACAGAAAATCAAGCATAGCCTGGCAAAGAGGAGAGGGTGTTCTTCTTTTGTCTCTCACCAAATAGAAGCTCCTGATCATGGAAAGGCCCTTCACTCTCAATGATTTTAGTATCCCGGCTTTGACTTCAGTTTCGATGGCTCTGGATGACAGGATAGATACGCCCAGTCCGGCCTTTATTCCCTCTTTGATGGCCGTGGATGAACCAAATCGTGCCACGACCTTCAGGGGTTGTCCGGTTCTTGATTGAAGATTCCCGAGGTAATGCTCTATGTGTCTTAGAGTCCCTGAACCTGTCTCCCTCAATATGAAGGGTTCTTCGAAAATGGCCGCGACAGAGACCTCCTTTTTTCCGACCCACCGGTGCTTGGCAGGGGTGGCGAGGACAAGTTCATCTTTCCAAAGCTCTTGGTATAGCAGCCTATTATGATTGCTCTTTGATCCAACTACCCCCAACTCGAGGTTACCCTCAAGGACACGTGCTTCTATATCGCTAGTATCAGAAATGGCTAGGATCACAGAGACAGAGGAGTATTCTTCATTGAACCTTCCAATGATTCTGGGCAGGATAAATTCGCCTGGGATGGTACTGGCACCCATATGGATCGTACCCCGTCTTATGCCTAAAAAGTCTTCCATTTCCTGGCGGACCTTCTCTTTCATACTCAGGAGAGAGACAGCATGTCTGTAAAGGAGTTCTCCAGCCTTTGTAGGCACAATCCGCCTGCCCAGACGATCCAGGAGTTTGGCCCCGACCATACTTTCCAGTTTCGAGATCCTCTCACTGACCGAGGCTTGTGCCAGAAAAACCGCATTTGCAGCCTTTGAAAAGCTCCCCAGTTCCACAACATTACAGAATATTTCTAGCTGACGCAGGTCAAAATCAATGGATTCCACAGGTTCCACAAGAGCCTCCTTCAAATGGGGTAGATGCATTCAGGTTCTGGTTAGTCCGCGGGACTTTGGGCGGAAGGCCTTTGAGAGCCGTTAGAAGAAATGAGGACATCCAGCAAGCTGGTTTCCATGAAGAGTTCCCGCATGCCCCTGAAAGCCTCGCTCCAAAACGGACGTATAGGGCAAGTTGGGACACTTTCACAGACTCCTTCATCCGTCAGACAATCAACGAAGGAGAACTTGGTTTCTAAGAGAGTGAGAATATGCCATAGGCTGATTTCCTCAGCAGGGCGGGAAAGCATATGCCCGCCTTTCGGGCCTCTGACACTGCTGATCAGTGTGGCCTTCTTTAAGGGAATGATCAGTTGTTCCAGGTATTTGACAGGGATATTCAGGTTCTTCGAGATATCGGATACGCTTATGGGTCCTTCACCATAGTTTTTGGCGAGTTCAAGCATCAGGCGTGTGCCATAGCGGCCTCGGGTTGATAGTCTCATGGTCTAATGACTCTCATTTCATTTTCGGCCTTTTCGGGGTGTCAAATCATCCCATGGTAAGCAGGATTTATTATATATTGTAAGAGTATAGTTCCATGATTAGGTTGTCAATATGTTGTCACATCATTTTTAGATGCATACCGACAAAATGAGCGAGCCTACCGATATTCGGCCGAAGGGAGGGATCATCATGAAAAATGAGGGCACAGAAGAAAGGGCCGGGTGTGCCACCTACAATAACGACTCCTGTACAAGGGCTAAAGTACCCTCTGATGAGGAGGTGGTGATCCTCAATGACATGAGAGAGATCAAGGCGCGTGTTAAGGAACTAAAGAAAAGGCAGTCTGAGATCTCCCCAAATAAAGGTGAGTATCTTGAGGAGAAGTCAAGGCTGGAAAAGGAGATGACAGAACTCAAGACGGAGTGGAGTGAATTGGAGGAGAAAAGAAAGAGAGCATCTCATGATAGAATGATATCGTTAGGATATGATAAAAAATAATAAAATGATGTAAATAAATGTAAAATAAGGAAATGCATAAATCATCTCCGAAAGATTTGGTCCCGCGTCACGCCAAGAAGCCTCGGGCCTAGTGAAACTCATGCGTTAAGGGTTCAAGGATCTAAGGATTCCAGGGTTCGAGTTTCAGGGCGAAGGTGACGAAATAGCCTTAATGTTGAAATCCGCGCACAGTTTTTTGTAGGATTCGAATCTCACGCAGCGTTTCATTGATGATGGAGTTAATAATGAGAGCAACGAGATCAGACTAAGATTTAGAAATCGACAATTTCATGATAAATCAAACCCTTGACCCATTGAATCCCTGAATCCCGGATCCCTTTCTCCCAACCAATTGGGAGAAGAGCCAACCTTATTAACATTGACATCTCGGGGCCTCTATTCTAAATGAATACGTCATGGCTTTTCATGACCACTACTTGGCAAAGGCACGCCTATTGGAAGCCATTGGGGAATATTGGTATCGATGAAGCCGTAAAAGGATATTCTCTGAGTCTTGACGGATTCATTGAGCGTGTGGCCTTTCGCATGAGAAAACATCATGATTCAACTCTTCCGTGTCTCGAAAAGCTTTGGGACTAGTAAGGCGCTACAGGATATTAATCTGAGGATTCGCAAGGGGGAATTCGTCTTTGTGACTGGGCCGAGTGGCGCGGGGAAGACAACCCTTCTCAGGCTGATATTTGGGACCGAGCCGCCGACAGAGGGTCAAATTCTGATCCGTGGGATCAATTTGAATCGAATCAGGAGAACAAGCCTGGATCTTTTGCGAAGACGGATGGGATTCGTGTTCCAGGATTTCAAATTATTGCCCGGGAAGACAGTCTTCCAGAATGTGGCTATCGCGCTGGAGGTTACGGGAGAGCGACCTGCCATCGTCAGGAAAAAGACCCGTCAGGCCCTCAAGGCCGTCGGTCTGTCAAAAAAGGAGGAACTCTTCCCTCTTCAGCTTTCCGGAGGAGAGCAACAAAGAGTGGCCATTGCCAGAGCTGTTGTCAATGATCCTTTGATCCTAATCGCCGATGAGCCTACGGGGAATCTGGATCCGGACATCACCAGAGACATCATGATTCTTTTTCGAAGTATAAACCTGAGAGGAACCACTGTCATCATAGCCACGCACAGCAAAGAGCTGATGAAAGACACTGAACAGAGAATAATCCTTCTGAAAGAAGGAAGGATGCTCAGAGAGAGATAACAGTATGGGCTTGCGAAACTGGGCCTATTATACGAAACATGCATTTATCAATATCGTTGGCAACCGGCTTGTCCATGCCATCAGTATTGGCACCATAGCAAGTTCTTTGATCCTTTTCGGTTCATTTATTCTTCTGTTCTATAATCTCAATCACTGGATGTTAGAGTGGGGACAGTCTTTGTCCATGTCGGTCTACCTTCAGGACGGAATAGATCAGAAGACGAAGGCGAGGATAGAATCCCTTTTGAAAAACCTACCGAGCGCTGAACTGAAGGAATATATTTCCAAGGACAAGGCCATGGAAGACCTGATAGAGGGGCTTGGTGCTCATTCCGGATTATTGGAGGGGTTGAAGGAGAACCCTTTACCGGCCTCCTTCGAGATCATATTCAAGGATGTGAACATTCGTCAGCTGGATCCACAGAGAATGAAGGAAGAAATTGAGAAGATCGAAGGTGTTCAGGAAGTCCAATATAGTGAAGAGTGGCTTGACTGGCTTGAAGGTCTGATCTATGTGTTGAAAGTCGCAGGCTTTATCATTGCAGGTTTCCTCTGTTTGGCTGTCTTGTTCATAACCACAAATACAATCAAGTTAACCATATATTCACGTAGGGATGAAGTAGAGATCCTCAAGCTCGTAGGGGCTACCGACTGGTTTGTGAAGATGCCGTTTCTCATAGAAGGGGCGATTCAGGGTTTGGTGGGCGGAGTTATTGCCTTATTGGCACTTTCTCTACTCTTTTTGCTCTTTTCTATGAACAAAGTTCAGATTAGTGATCTTCCCGTGCTTGAGATAGTCTTTTTGCCCATGGCGCATCTGGCTTTCATCCTCCTACTGGGTTTGGTCTTGGGGTTGATCGGGAGCCTTATCGCTGTAGGCCGGTTTATTGATGTGTAGGAACGAGGGTCCTCTTTAGAGATATGTTCGAATGTAAAGGAATCTTTCGTGTTTATGGTGTCCCCTTTATCTTTGCTTTCCTATTTTCTCTAATTGTACTGTTTCCACTGATCGCGTCATCATATGATACTGATATGAAGAAGAAGCAGATTGAGCGGATGGAGACAGATCTTTCACGGGAAAAGGAACAGTCCTTGAAGCTGGAGATTAAGGAGAAGGATCTCTTGGGACAACTCGCAGAAATCGAGAAGAGAATTGCGGAAAAAAGGAAATCCGTGGAGAAAGTGAAAGAAGCACTGCGTTTGAATCGAAATGAACTGAAAAATCAAGAAATGAAGCTGGGGAATCTAGAGGAAGTCGCAAGCGGTGTACGGAACAAACTTGCCGAGAGACTGGTTGCTTTCTACAAATATGCAAGAAGAGGGTATGTGCATCTCTTCGTTTCATCGAGCAATATGGATCAGTTGAGAAAGAGGATGAAGTACCTTGAAGTCATCATGGCCGAAGATCAGCGCCTGTTGGCAGAATCGGAAAAATTTCAGCAAGAGATAAATGAAGAGATCATTCTCGTCAGAGAAAAGGTGAACGTCATTGAAGAGATGAAGAAAGCAGAGAGTGCTCAGGCCTTGGCGGTAAAACAGGAACTCGACAACAAGGTACTCCTTCTTATGAAAGTTCATGAAGAAAAGGAGTTCCATGACACCCTGGTGGAAGAGTTGCAGCTAGGAGCGAAAAACCTGGGAGAGACTTTGCTGAGCCTGGATAGAGAACAAAAGGAGAAGAAGTCGTTGCCATCAGGTTTCGAGGTTTCGAAGGGCAAACTGCCACTTCCGTTCCAGGGAAAGATCATGAAAAATCAGGACTGGTGGGGAGTAGACATGATGAATACCCATAAAGGCCTGTTTATTCAAGGGGCTTTGCGAGAAGAAGTGAAATCCATTTTCCCGGGAAGGGTCGATTTTTCGGGCCGGCTTAGAGGGTACGGAGAAACCATAATCATTAACCATGGTTCACGATATTTCACGGTTTTTGCGTACCTCGCTGAAAGGCACAGAAAAGAGGGGGATATGGTACAAAAGGGCGAGGTGATTGGTTTGTTAGGTGATGCCGGTCCTTCTGAAAGTCCGCAGCTCTATTTTGAAATAAGAAGGGCCGGAACCCCTCTTGATCCGTTGAAGTGGGTGAAAGTTCATTGACGTTTTGGAGAAGAATAGAGTAAAATTAAATGTTTCTGGGATCTTTTGCAGGATAATCTCGATCAGTAGGAATTCGTGTCAGTTCTCTTCCTTTTTCCTCTTTTGAGAATCTCAGAGAATCCCAAAAAAATGAGCGGGAGTAGGATCATGAGATCAAAAAACAGGGTAATCGGGTTGTTGGTTCTCCTATGTCTTTTATTTGCGGGTATGCTTTTTATCAATGGGAAGAGTTGGGAGGTGACAGCCGAAACCAGTGATATCTACAAAAATCTGGAGATATTCACTGAGGCACTCAGAGAAATTCAAGAAAATTATGTGGATGTCAAAGAGCCTGAAGAGCTTATCCAAGGCGCCATCAAGGGGATGGTTGAGAGCCTAGACCCTCACTCGTCTTTTATGACTCAGAAAGAGTATGAGGACTTGATGGTGGATACAAAAGGTAGGTTTGATGGGGTCGGGATTGAGATCACGATTAGGGACAATATACTTATGGTGATTTCGCCAATTGAAGGAACTCCCGCATACGAGGCAGGGATAAAGGCTGGAGACCAAATCTTAAAAATAGACGGCGAGCTGAGTATTAACATGAGTCTAACGGATGCGGTGAGTCGTATCAGAGGACCGAGAGGAACCAAGGTCAATCTGACTGTCCAGCGTGAAGGAGTTAGTAAACCCCTTGAATTCATCATTACACGAGATGAAATCCCTATTACGAGTGTTCGACATTATCTGCTTACCCCTGATATCGCGTATGTCCGGATCTCAGGTTTTCAAGGTGAGACGGACCGAGATTTGACTAAGGCCTTGGAAGAAATTGAGGAAGGAAGAAATTTGCGGGGGCTTATCCTGGATCTCAGATGGAATCCGGGCGGATTGTTGAATCAATCGATCAGTGTGTCTGATCTCTTTCTCGATTCGGGGATTATTGTGAGTACAAAAGGGAGAGATGATGCCCAGAGTATGGATGTATCGGCAGAAAAGAATGATGTACCGAGGAATTATCCCATGATTGTGTTGGTCAATGGTGGAAGCGCAAGCGCGTCAGAGATTGTCGCCGGAGCACTACAGGATAACAAAAGGGCGTTGATTCTCGGAACTCAGACCTTTGGAAAAGGGTCTGTTCAGACTATTCTACCCTTGTCGGACGGATCAGGCCTCCGTTTGACGACAGCCAACTACTATACACCTAGCGGTAGATCCATTCAGGCGAGTGGGATTACGCCTGATATCATACTGGATTATGTCCCTCCAAAGAAAGATGATGAAGAGGATGATGAAGAGGAGGGCGGCGGTTTCATCATAAGAGAAGAGGATTTGCCAAACCACCTGCAGCCAGATGAACAGAGAGAAACAGAAATCCCGATTACCGCTCCTTTGTCAGACGATGAAGTAGAAGACGAGAATAATAATACGGAAGAGCATGGTAATAATGTAGAAGAGGAAGACGATGAAACTAAGGAAAGAATCAGGGCGTTGGTTGAGGATGACAATCAAGTTCGGCATTCCCTAGAGCTCCTTCAGACCTGGAACGTCTTTTCACAACTGAAAACTGAACCCTAACGTTGTAAAAGCTGAGGGTGATTCAGATCCGCGGCGTCAAGGGTGAAGCTGTAGTAAACTACCGCGAACCCTTGACCAGCCTTCGCCAAGGCTTCGGCCCGGCAGGCAACAAAGGAGATGCGGTACCCTCGACTTTCCCGAGCTGCCTCGCCGAAGCTTCAGCGAAGGCGGGAGGGTTGAAAACATGACAAGTCATAGACCTCCGGCAAAGCCGGAGGCTTGAAAAATGTGAACCGCTCAAAGCG
>CAZFMX010000054.1:0-23136 GCA_964520425.1 uncultured Desulfobacteraceae bacterium | reverse complement strand
AACAGGCTTGGGCGTCTTTTGGGTGGTGGAACTGAAAAGAGATCCCCATGCCCCCTTTGAATCTGTGAAACAGGTATTTATTATTCAAGTTAATTCTGAGACACGACACTAGACGCTTGATGTTGAATCCGGTACTTGGCATCAGATGATGCGGACAACGGTTCTGAAGTAACAATACAACAGACTATATAGTCTTGTGCAGCAATAGAGTGAATATGAGAACGAGCTACCTCTTTTCCTCGCCTAAAGGTGATGTTCCGGTTTCAGAAGAGATGATGCGAAGGCCCTTTGCCCTTCGCCCACTTGAAAACCATCCCTTTCTGAGCCTTGGAGATTTTTTTCACGCGACGCGGAATTTTCTTTGGCAAGGGGATGGAGAGCGGCTCTTTCACCCTATGAATGAACTAAAAGATTCGAATAGACAAATATGCGAGATTCAGCAATTGCTCATCCGCTACGAGAAATATGGCGCGCTTTACCAGATCCTCAGTGCAGAAGTCGTTACAGAAGACTCAACAAGAAAATATGCGGTGATCGCTGCCATGCTACCTAAGGCCAAGGAGACGCTGGAACGGGAATGTGGTCTATTGGGCCGGCTGAATAGAGGGTATGGCTATTCTTTAATTCCTCAAATCTATTTGAAGGACAAAGTGAACAGCGGTCATCCAGGCAAGATCGAGACTATTGACATGGCGCTCTCCAACTGGTTTGAGGGATTCCATGAATGGCATTTCTCAGGAGACAAGAACAACGCGGAGACCATTTCCATTTGGAACATGGAGAGAGGCTACCAGTCTGCTGGGATAGATGTAATTCGAGAGATCGTTCATCAAGCCGCAAAAATCCTTACCCTTTATTATAACCCCATATCCAATCATCAGATCTATCCATGGCATCATGGGGCAGGAGACTTTATCGTCAAGATTGATGAAGAGGGTGTCGATGTACGGCTCATCAGCGTCCGGGGATATGATGCGACGGTTTCCCCGCTGAAGGGAAGCATCACAGACCCATTAGAGCCGATCCTCTTTTTCTTTTTGAATATGACTGTGAGCATGCGGCTTGACAAATTTGGGGGGATAGGCGATCCCGTATGGGCGGGGGCTTCAATTCTGCCGGCGGTCCTGAGCGGATTTCTCGAGGGGCTTCGGCAAAAGGAAGAGGAAGGAAAAACAGACAACCATATCAAGGAAAAGATGTTCCTATATCTAAGAGATATTCCCAGGAAGGTATTGCATGAAAAACTTGTTCGGCAAATCGAAATGTATCGTGGAATTGATCCAGTCGATTTCTCCTGCATGCATAAGCATATTGTGGCGCATGGGGATGAATTATATCATACCTTGATGAAAAGTCCTGTGTCTGAGATTTAACATGTCTCCCTTCTCTTGTACCGGGGATCGTCAATGGAGGCTTCAAAAGCTCACATCTATATGGTATCATTAGCCTTATATTGTTTGCCACAGGAAGAAGAAAGACGCGAGCCAGGGTAAGGAGCGGAAGGATATGACGGTAACGTGTCCTGATTGTGGACATCATATTCCGGATGGAAAAAACATTTGCATGTATTGCGGTGCTCCTCAGAGTGAGGAGGTTGTGAATGCCGAATCAAAAACGAATATAATGGGTGAGGATTTCCACTGGTCGTTCTCTTTAGGCAAATCAAGGCGTCCGATTCAATTATCCCCCGTGATTCAGGCTTTGATCTTCCTCATGGCAGCCGCTATTGGAGGATTTCTTGTTTTTCTGATGGGATAGTCCTTTGATTATAGATGAATGATCTCCATAAATACCCTCAGGTTTGTCATTAGCAGGGAAGGATTATGAAAGGACTCGTTTTAGCGAGAGAATATTATAATCATGTAGGAGCGCCAATGCTCCGGGAG
Organism: uncultured Desulfobacteraceae bacterium; assembly: GCA_964520425.1. Taxonomy (GTDB): domain Bacteria; phylum Desulfobacterota; class DSM-4660; order Desulfatiglandales; family HGW-15; genus JAFGFY01. The sequence goes on along the minus strand of CAZFMX010000054.1, from coordinate 21,250 downwards.
AGATTCGCTGAGCATTTCGATCGTATTGCGGTAGGACTTGTCGGTCCGGGATCGGAATGCTTCGGGTTTGATGACGATATATCCAGAGATCATGATTGGGGCCCCGCTTTTTGTATGTGGTTGACTGGAGATGATTATCAGAAATTCGGAAAGGATTTACAGAAAGCCTATGAAGAACTGCCAAAGATATTCCAGGGATTCGGGCCCCGCCACTCAAGTCCTGGTGAGGAATTCAGAGTAGGGGTTTGCCCTATAGAGACCTTCTATGCTACTTATACAGGACTGAGTCATCCTCCGGACACCATCAAGGAATGGTTTTCCATTCCCGAATCTTCTCTGGCTGTGTGCACCAATGGTCAGGTCTTTTCAGATGAGTTGGGTCAGTTCAGCCGGATGCGTCAGACGCTGCTGGTGTTCTATCCGGAGGATGTCCGTCTCAAGAAAATAGCCTCCCGCTGTTTTACTATCGCTCAATCCGGGCAATACAACTTGCCCCGATCTCTTAAGCGAGGAGAGTTCTTTGCGGCGAATTGGGTACTTTCGAAATTTTGCGCTGAAATGATGTCTCTGATATTCCTCCTCAATAAGAGGTACGCGCCATTCCACAAATGGATACATCGCGCAGTAAAGGACCTACCCTTGATCGGAGAGTGGGCGTATTCAACAGTTGACGATCTGATCGCCCCGATTAATATAAAAGAGAAACCGGCTATCGTAGAAGCGGCATGCGCCGCCATTATTCGAGAACTCCGATCCCAGGGCCTTACCGATTCGTCGAGTGATTTTCTTCTGGATCACGCACATAGCGTACACAGCCGGATCAGAGATGAGGAGCTTCGTCGGAGGTTCACCGTCACCAATTAACACTTATTTAGGGAGGAAGCGTGATTACGAGAGAGGATATGATCGACAGGATCATTGAGGTAGAGTGGAAGATGTTTCAGGATGTTCCCAATATTGGGGGGAGGGCCGTCTGTCAGGATGATTCAGAAACCTTTAGAATCATGAGGGCCGGTCAATCAGCGGGCTGGTCTGATGCAACGCTGGAGAGCTATCTCGATGACCTGAATGAGGCCAAAAAGTCCGGAAGAAATCTACTCACTGAGAAATACGCCCGAATGATGCGCTCCACTTCACCATGGGAGTATGCTCGAATCGAACACTTGCTGCCGCCTGTCGATTCTGAGGCGATTGAATTGATCGAGAGGATTGTCAGGATTGTGTTGGGGTGGGAACAAGAACTTCTTGAGAAATACCCGCACATTTTCAAAAGGGGCAGGCCTCTTTTCAGTAGGGAAGATTCCATTGGTGTGACTTCTATTGAGACCTATCTCAGGGGGGAGTTGGCCACATACTCTCTAAGAACCCTGGAGTTGTATATGGATCACATTCAAAAAGAGCAGTCGGAAAACGTCAACGGATCGGCCATCACCCTTTTGTATATGATCAAGCAATATGGTTTCGACTCACTGGAAGAGGCAAACGAAAGGATAAAATCTCGCTTTCAAGAATAGGAGACCTTGAATAAAATTGAGCGTTTTTCAAAGGTCTCCATAGGGTCCGGCATTTTCATCCCCTTTTTCAAAGGCAAATAATCTCCACCTGAGGCAAGATTTCTACTATCTATTATGCCGTCTTTGTATTCTGCGGTTCTGTCTTCTAATAACACGGCGGGTGACGCGGCGTTGGACACGACGGGCAGGGTAGTAACCCCAACGGTAATGCCGTCGAGCAATCCGACGCGGTGCAGTAATCACGAGGGCAGTTAATAATGGCCTCGCCTTAGGGTATATCACAATTTTTGTGGTGTTGGGCTTCGCCCACCCTCCTCGAACATAGACCCACTGAGTGCCTCTGTATGTCCAGTATCCAGAGACGTAAATGTAGTTTGCACGGGGTGGCAAGGCCCAATAACCCGGAACCCACAAGTAGGTCCGATTGTTCCACCACCAGTAACCGGTTACCCAGACGTGATCCACGCTGGGCTGTTCAGGACGCTCATCATCGATCGGCTGGCAGGGAGGTGCTTCTGTGGAAGTCTGTTCCGGTTCTTCTTGTGGAACACTTTTCTCTACCGGTTCGGGATCGCCCTCCTTCCATGGAGTTGGCATGTCCAGGTTTTCCGGTTCTGCCGGCATATCTTCTGCAGAGGCGAACAGCGCCAGTGTGCTCGAAGCACCAACGAGGGATATCCCCCATAATGCCTTACAGAAACTGCGTCGTGACATCTCCGATCTCATATCTCCTTCTCCATTTTCCTTTTTTTACAGCGTTCTCCCCTTTTTTAATTTTTTAGTATAGGGAATTCTGGCTTGGATGTCAATTTACATGTCGCCCTATGATATTGTGCATGAATTTGGTGAGGAGAAGAGGGAGAACTCGACAGGTAAAGTCGGGACTGAATCATAGTGCAAACAAACGCTTTCTGACGATGAAGGTCAAAGCGTTGACAATGGCAACGAATACTAAGACCTCTAACAAACCAATAGGTGGAACATCAAGACTTGGTAGTGCGACGATGTTTTCAAAGAAAGTGAGGAGCGGAACAATTTTTTCGAAGAAACTTAGTGCAGGGACAATGCTTTCAATCCAACGTTCCGGGTGTATGAATTCGAAATAGGAAGCAACAAGAAGCGCGATGCATAGAATGGGCACTCCGATACAAACGAACTGTTTGAGTAAATGGGGTCTTTCCCACAGGGCTGCTTTGAGCTGTTGATGCAAAGTATGCTGGTAGAACAATCGACGCTTCCACTCTTCACTGAGCGAACGTTCGGATAGAGGCCGATAAAGGGTCTCATTACGAAGGTGTTCTTTAATTTGCAGTTTGTCCGTCATGGTGCTTCTCCAAAAATATTCTCAGACGAGCCAGGGCTCGATGGATTCTCGCCTTGACCGTTCCAAGCGGTATGTTCAGCCGTAGAGCCATTTCGGTGGTCTTTAGTTCTTCCAGGTATCTCAATGCGAGTATTTCCCGGTCTCTTACCGGCAGTTTTGAAAGGGCCCATTGTACGCGTTCAGCCGTCTCCCTTCTCTCCAGTACTTCAAGGACGCTTTCTCCCGGATCCGGCTGATCATCCACCTCAATGATCGGTATTTCTTTCTGTGCAGACGATTTCTGCTTCTGAATATGGCGCAGGCCCTCACGCCATGCAATTCTATAAAGCCAGGTGGAGATTTTACTGTCCCTGCGAAAACTCGGGAGGGCATCAAGCGCCCGAAAGAAAACTCGATAAAGAACATCCTCTTCATCGGTAATTCGCATTCGACGTATGCACGAAAGCACAAATCCTTCCCATTCATTCACAAAGTGTTCCGCCTGTTCGGCATTTAAGGGCAGGTATCGTTCTATTTGCTCGCGCTGCTCTATCATCAACGTATACCGTTCATGGTTTTGCCCTTGTATCATAATACCACTTAATTAGAACTGCCAGGCGTAAAAAAGGTTGCATTTAAAAAGATGCAACCTTTTTCAATGTCTTTGGGTCAAAGCAGATAACAGGACCTTCGCTGATAATGTGTCGGCGGTCGCTGATTGAATTGCATATGTAAAATGTAAAAGGAGGTTGTCATGGATCCCACTATACCAGGCTTCGTTGCGGGTGTCCTCGGACTATCCATTCCGATCGTAGCGATAATAGTCGATCATTTTACCAAGAAAAGCAAAATGCGGGTCATGGAAAAGGCCATCGAGAAGGGTCTGTCTCTTGAGGGCCTGTCATTGGAGGATGAAAGGAAGCCCCACATGCCTTACCGCACTGGAATGATAGTCCTGGCAGTGGGACTTGGTGTTGGCATTTTCGCTATTTTGGTTGGGCAATTAAAGTCTGAGGCGCTTTTTTGGTTACTCGGTTTAGCGTTCATTCCGGCGTTGATAGGTGTCGCCTTGATCATAAATGACAGGATCAACTACGATAGATATTTCAACAAAAAGCCTGATTCGCAATAGTCTGCTTGAGTCGCATGGGTAGTCTCGTGTTTGGCCCCAAAGACATCACCAAAACGCCGACCAGAACTCAGTTGTGCATTCAGATTAAAAAATGAAAACGCCCGGCTGCATGGTATGAAGAGCCGGGCGACAAAATTCGGAGTGAGTAACATCATATTCATAATTAACTCCTTCGAGCTGGAGTGTCCAAGGGTATTCTGAATATGAATGGTGCGGTTAGGTATTAGCGTATAAGCCCTTTACGATGGCAAAAGCCTCGTCATACTCCACCTTTCTGGCAAGGAACATAAAACCGATATCAGCCATTGTCTTTTTGGTGATATTCTCCAGGTCTGATTCCTTAATGCCTAAATCCACCAAGGATGGGATCCCCAGTCCCTTGTTAAAGTCTCTAATTTTTTTCGACACTTTACCTCCCACTTCCTTTGGGGTAAGGTCTGGTGCTAATTCCAGGCCCAAAAGTTCTCCAATTCTGCGGATCTTTCCAGACATCAATTCAGCCACAAAATCGATCACCGCTGATAGTCCGATGGCACATCCGATGCCATGAGGGACATGATGAGCTGCTCCCAATCCAGCGCCAAAGGCGTGGCCGATATGAATCATGGCATTGTTAAAGGCTTCTCCCGCCAGTATACTGGCGAAGCTCATCTGAGTTCTCGCCTCAATGTCATCCCCGTTTTTCACTGCCATAGGAAGATACTTGGCTGTTAACTCGATTGCTTTTTCGGCAAGAAAATCCGACATAATGCTGGCTTGTGTTGATGTATAGGCCTCAATGGCATGAGCCATAGTATCCATTCCGGTGGAAGCGGTAATCAAAGGTGGCATTCCTTTTGCCAAAACCGGATCGGTGATGGCCAGGCTTGCGGTGGAGGCAGGGCCCATTAGACCATCCTTGGAGTGACGAGTGGTATTTGTAACCACAGCGATATTTGTGACTTCACTTCCTGTTCCCGATGTCGTCGGCACCAGGATGAGAGGTTTGGATGGTTGGTGTGGCGTACTGGGTCCACCCAGATAATCCTGAATGTCTCCCGGGTTTGATAATAGAACGTTCACCGATTTAGCGGTATCCAAAGAACTCCCACCACCTATCCCAACCACGCCGTCGAGCATCTCATTTCTGGCAATGACCGCGCACTCATTGACCATGGTATCAGGTGGGTCGGCCAGAACCCCGTCGAATTGAATGACCTCAAGACCGGCTGCTTTTATGTTGTCAATCAGGGGATCTATCAATCCAGCCTTCTGGATTCCTTTGTCATAAATGCAGATAACTTTTGTACATCCAAGTTCTTTCACCTTAGCGCCAAGTTGCTCAGAAGCGCCTACGCCAAACAAAAGATCAGCTTTTGAACTAAAAGGAAAAATCATTTTTTCTCCTTAAAAAAAGTTAACACCGCATTATGAAATTCCAGTTCTTAGTGATAAGACATTCTTTTTAATGGTAGAACCATAGAGAAATTTCTCTTACGGGTCAAGAAAAAACCACAATAGATGTGGCTTCTGGATGGTTTGCAACACAGAGGTTCTGTAGGAATAAGTGTCCTTCTCAATAACCTTTTATAAGTCGGTATTTCTTTAATGAGTCATAAGCCGATAGTATCACGCCGGTTGGTTTCTCTCAGGGATCCTCTGGATTTTTGGTATGTATCGTAATCGTTCCTCTCAGGTCACCAGATTTGAGTAGGACCAGGAAATGTGATGTTGAAAAGAAAGAGAAAGCGTATTCTCCAGTGGTATAAAAGTTCTCATTATTATGGCATCTCATTACCTAATTTCGATTCCATAATCTATTCTTGCTCTAGCCAACCCATTGAAATTTAAAGAAAAAGCATCTGGACTCCGGTTTGGCATTTGTTTTGCTATCTTAAAGGTCGAATTTAAATATAAACCTCTTTTAGGATCGAGCTAGTACTATTAAAAGGAGAACATATCAATTATGAAACTCTGCCTTATAGAGAATAGAGGAGAAAAGGCATGGTCTTTTGACATTATTGGCGAAGCTATCACCATCGGACGATCCAATGAAAACGATATTCGGGTCCATGATAGGTATGTCTCCAACCGCCATCTAATATTATGGAAGAAAGAGAATGAATTTCTCCTTAAGAATTTGGGAAACAGAAACGGCACTAGAGTTAATGGTTTTAGCATCCCCTCTCGTGCCACTGTTGAAGTGAGAAGAGGAGACACCATTGAAATTGGTCTGAGCATATTATGTATTGGCGAAGGGAGTTCAGGGGATATGTTTGCCTTTCTTGAGTCTTTCGATGCCTGTAAGCAAGGTGCAAATGATACAAGTACGGCTGTTTTGGAAGATACCGTTTATAACTTCCTTTAGTCATCTTTTTTCTGGGTAAAACATAAACAGCGCTGATGAGTCCTCAATCCATACGCTCATTCAGATCTTTTTTTTCTGACAAATCCTCTGGTCTTTCGGCTATGTATCGTTATGTTCTATTCAGAATGAGGTTGAAAATGATGGGTTACCGAGAACAACTATGTGATAGGAAAACAAAAGGTTAATTTCCTACCCTTGTCGTCTTGATCTTTTTTTGGAATAAGGCCTCTTTATATTTCCTCAGAATGAACCTAATCTAATTTCTGCCTGCTCTTTTCCTTGCCTGAAACGGTATGATAACCGCATGATTCTTTGAAGTGTTCCCATAGTCTAGGTAGATGGGTAACGGGGTCAGTCAGATATTCATCCAGGTTTATGTCAATGAAGCCCTCGGTTTTTTCTCCGGGCCGGCTAGACAGGAGTTCCCTGAACCATGTCTCGACGTGGTCCTTTGGTTCCATGTGGTCATCCAACAATCCCACGTGTTCAAGCCCATTTACAAGGACCCAAGGAGGCGTGGAAAGAAGGCCGGGTTCCGGATCCACAAGACTCAACCAGTTCACACCAGCTATACCTTGTACGGCCAATCGACGGGTTCCTTCAACAATTTCTTCAATATTTCGCAATTCATTCAAGGCCCCCCAGCCTATCTCAGTTTCGATGGGGCATTGAAAAAGCCATTCTGCTAAAGTACCCAAATAGGCCGTGACGAAAAGCTCTGTAGCCAGATCCTTTGGTCTCCTTAAGCCCGCCAACTCCTTTTCAAAACCACTCATTCGAAGTCCATCAACCTGTTTAGCCAAGGTCCGTGCCATTTCTGGACGCAAAAGTTCTGACCAACCTAGCCCAAGGTAGATTCCACCACGCTCGTCATGATCTCGAATTTCAGCCAAATAAGACCTAAGAGCCAAATCGGCAACCTCACGATCAGGTCTCACCCACTCTAAGGCCCTATCCATGACAAGCCATCCAGACAGGGCAGGGTGACCGATAACAGCATCCACCAGTTCATGAAAGATCCGAATCCTCTTCTGAACATAAGGGGGGTCCTTCCACCAATCATAGGCCCGAAGGTTCCTGATTTTTCCGTCCACGAAGACCGGACCCGCCTGGGAATCAGATACTCCACTCACCAGATGAGGAGGGAGAAAAATCAGGCCCAAAACCCGTTGTGCAGGGGCGATGAGCCAGGCCTTCATTCCTGCATCCGCCATCCGATCGAGAGCCGATATAAGCCCATCCAGATAACGGACCTTCGCCTTAGTGGATCCTGCCAAGGCCTCCTCTATTATGGGCACCAATAAGCGTTCGAGGCCGAGGTCCTTTGCTGCGTTTGCCGCCCGAGTTATTTGGTTCAAATCGGGCGGTTCGAGCCTAGCAATACCGCGAACCGGGCAAATATATGTAGCCGAAACTATCATCTCGTTCAAGCTGATAACAAGAAGAATGACATGAATGGAGTTCATTCCCAGATTCTGGAGAACAGTGACTTTTTTGCCATGATTGCATGCTGATTGTACAGTAAATTCGTCAAAAGAATTATCTTGATTTGCCATGAATTCTTCAGTATTTTTCAACACGCATCAATAGAAAGCAGACAGAGAAAAGGCCATGCCCAAACCCCCTGTGTTCCTATAATGGGAATCGGGAGTTCATGTCATTCTTGGGGTGAAAATGAGATTTATCCTTGTCATATCGCAGGAACAGAACATCAGCGAGCAAATCCGTTCCTGCTTTTCTTCGGAATACAGAATCGGCTATGCCGTCAGCGACCAGGCGGCCTTGGATATGCTCCAAAAGAAACGCTATGACGTCCTATTGATAGACATGGAAATCCTGAAAGAATCCGCCCGGGACAATGGGTATAAGACGGCCCTGCAACCCTTCTGGCATCTGTATCCCACCATCGACATCATTGTGATGGCATCAAAAGAGATGATCAGAGAAGCGGTCATGGCTGTAAAGGCAGGAGCCGACGACTATCTCACTTATCCTCTCGATCCGGAGGAGGTTAAGTTTGTGGCCAATGGTATCTATGAATCTGTGATAATGCAGTCTGAAATCGATTATTTGCGGGATCAGTTCTGGGAAACCGATACATTAGAAACCATTTCCACACAAAGCCCTCTTATGAAAGCAGTCTACAGGAAAATCCGATCGGTTGCGCCAACAAAGAGCACGGTTTTGTTATCGGGAGAGACCGGCACCGGAAAAGGAGTGGCAGCGAGTCTGATTCATCGGCATAGCAACCGAAGAGAAGGCCCTTTTATCAGTGTACACTGTGGAGCGATACCGGATACATTATTGGAGAGTGAGTTGTTTGGGCACGAGAAAGGGGCTTTTACGGGCGCTGTTCGGAGAAAGCTGGGAAGATTTGAGATTGCCGCTGGAGGGACCATCTTTCTGGATGAAATCGGCACGATAACCCCTTCTGCACAGATTAAACTCTTGGAAGTCCTCCAGGATGGGACATTTCAACGGGTAGGAGGGGAACAAAGCTTCACAGCGGATGTCAGGGTGATTTGTGCCACGAATACAAATCTGAAGCAAATGAGCGAAGATGGGGAGTTCAGAAAAGACCTCTATTATCGAATCAATGTCTTTCCAATTGACATCCCTCCATTGAGAGAACGTATAGAAGATATTCCCCACCTTGTCGAAGCATTTTTAAAGCAGATGAATAAATTTAATACAAAGGAGATCCACGATATAAGTCCGCAGGTCGTGGAGACTTTGATGCAGTATTCCTGGCCTGGCAATATTCGAGAGTTGGAAAACCTTATCGAGCGGGCCTATATTTTAGAGACATCTTCTGTTCTCACACCTGAGAGTTTTCCGGTTGAGCTCTTTGAATCCGAATCTACTCTGGCAACTCTGCCGGTAGATTCTTCACTGACCCTGGCGGAGGTGAGACGAAAAGGGATTGAAGATATCGAGAGGAGCTATCTCAAAGAGCTTCTCGCACAAAATAGAGGAAAAGTGAAAGAATCCGCAGAGGCCGCCGGCATCACGACTCGCCAACTTCACAAACTCATGGCCAAATACGGCATCCGTAAGGAAGAATACCGAACAACTCCTGTCCATTTAGCTTAACCGGAATCCCAAGTTCCGGTGTCAAGAAAATCGGAACCCCAACTTCTCCAACTCGCTTTTCCATCGTGCTTTCAAGGCATTAGAGTCATTTTAAACCTTTTATAAGGGTTGTTTCATAGACTTTTCCCTTCCATAACCGGAAGCAGGAGTTCCGCTCCATTCCCTATTGCCTACTAATCCTTGGAATAACAACAGGTTACATATTGGCATATCCTTTGCTTTCAAAATACTCAAAAGGTTCTTATCAGCAGAACTTGGTGATCATCAACCGTCTCTCGCTTTCCTCTCGTACCCTCTATGAACTGATCGAGGCCATTGGCGATGAGGCTGAACCGGGCGAAAAGGGATCGATCGTTTGGGCCGTGAGAAGGATATGGCGCATCAGAAAAATCAAGGGGAGTTCAAAATCCAAGGTCTTATCGTTCCTGTGGCCTGGGATGAAGAAGGCAATCCACTGTCTGTTGCTGTCTCCACCTTTGACGAAAAGGAATACATTGTCCAAAAAGACATCAAGGGCAACCAACTGTTTGGGCTATTGCGGGAACAGGTGGAGGTCAGAGGTGAGATTAGGATCAGGGATGGGGTAAAGACCATCAAAGTCAAAAAATACGCGCTGATCAAGAAGCCGGAGCTGATCGGTGGGGTTTTACAGGAACAACACGCAGATGATGCAAGAGAATAGTCTGTGCCGAGCCAATGGAATAGCAATTCCAATCACCTGATATACGACTCCATGCCACCTTCTCTCCATAAAAGTCTATCTGTCCTCTCAGGGTAACCTCACATATTTGCCATAAGAAACGCAGTGTCAATACTTATTATGTAACATATTGATATGTAATCACTTTTTGAATTATATTAGATTGAATAGGAACAGATAATTCCGCTTTTTCCATGTCACCCAGATATTTGAAGAACTTGGATTCTCTCGTGGTATTTTATAATTCATTGACTTGGGGAAGAAATAGAGGATAAGGAATTAGGGGTTCCGATATCCCCAAAACCGGAACCGGCTGTTCCGCTTTTCTTCTCAGAGGCAGTGGGTGAAGATCATTGTAAGGAACACGCCAAGATCTTTTTCAGGAGGTTCTGTTCTTCGGGCTTGAACCATATACCTGTGAAGCTAACATAATTCGAGGGGAGGAGATGTCATGCTGAAACTCATAAAAAGATCCGCAAAAAAGCCTGGCCTTGCGCCGGGGACATTGATCCATGTAGGGGAAAGAAAGGTCGAGAAAACCCAGATCCGTGCCATTGAGTTTGATGAACAAACAATCAATGAGAGCGAATTCGAGACCGTTGATGAATGTCTACCCCTCCAGGAGAAGCACACGGTCACCTGGATCAACATAGATGGTCTTCATGACGTGGGCGTTATGGAAAAGATTGGAAATCACTTCGGCCTGCACCCCTTGGTAATGGAAGACATTCTGCATACGGATCAGCGTCCCAAGATGGAGGATTATGAAAATTATGTCTTTATCGTTGCGAAGATGCTCTCCTTTGATCAAGAGAGGAACGAGCTGAAGGCTGAGCAGTTGAGTCTGGTTTTGGGACAGAATTATGTCGTGACTTTTCAGGAAAAGGTAGGAGACATCTTTGAACCGGTCCGGGAAAGGCTTAGAAAAGGGAAAGGCCGCATTCGAGGGATGCCGCCCGACTACATGGCGTACGCCCTGATCGATGCGGTTGTAGATCATTACTTCATTGTGCTTGAGAAGATCGGAGAAACGGTCGAATTACTAGAGGAAGAGCTGGTTACCGATCCCAACCCGGAAACGCTCCAGACCATTCATCATCTTAAACGGGAACTCATTTTTTTGCGCAAATCCGTATGGCCCTTAAGAGAGTTGATCAGCGGATTGGAACGGGGAGAAACCAGTCTGGTTCAGGAGAAGACCATGGTTTATCTAAGAGACCTGTACGATCACACGATTCAGGTAATCGATACCGTGGAGACCCTTCGGGATATGGTTTCGGGGATGCTCGATGTCTATCTCTCCAGCTTGAGCAACAGAATGAATGAAGTGATGAAAGTCCTAACCATTATCGCCACCATATTCATTCCCATGACATTTCTCGCGGGCATTTATGGCATGAATTTTGAGTTTATGCCTGAGTTGAAATGGCCTTGGGGTTATCCCCTGGTCTGGTGTGTTATCCTGGCGATCGGCATCGTCATGTTGGGCTATTTCAAAAAAAAGAAATGGCTTTAACCAAAGATAATAAGGGGCGCCTGCCGATTATGCTTCGGAAATGGGTACTATTGAGGATTCGCCAAAAAGTATGGGAAAAAAGCGCTGGATTGTATTAGGGCAATCTATTGAATCGAGTGGTCATTGGAAGGTCTTTCCCTTGAAAACTACATTTTTGGTGGTCTGCCTTTGTTTTACACTCGCCATACCTCTGATGGTGTTTGCCGATTCGCCTCTTTCCTACAAAGTATCCATTGAGGGAACGCGAAATCGAGAACTGAGAAGTCTAATTGAAGCCGTATCTCAAACGGTGTCCCTTCGTGAAAAGCCGCCCGCTTCCTTATCTCTCCTGCAAAGGAGAGTGGCCCGGGACATACCTTTGTTAACAAAGGCATTGAAGTCTCAGGGATTTTATGGAGCACGCGTAACATGGCTCATCAAGGAAGATACCAAGCCCATCCAGGCCGTGTTTCGAATCGAGCTCGGTGAGGCGTATCTTCTTAAATCAGTTGATATTCATATTTCTTCTGAGGGTAATCCAATAGAGAAGGGGTCTCCGGAACCATCCCAAATCGGCCTGATCCTGGGAGAACCTGCCAAAAGTAAACACATTCTGGACGCTGAAAAACGGATTAGCCAGTGGTTTGGAAAGCACGGTTTTCCTTTTCCGAATATTGCCAAGCCAAAGGTGACGGTTGACCACGCAGAACAGACCGTGTCTGTCGAATTCCAGGTCGAACGGGGACCTTATGCACGATTCGGGCCTACGGAGATTCGGGGTTTGGAGTCTGTAGACGAGGCATACTTGCGCGGCAAGATTCCCTGGAAAGAGGGTGATCCGTTCAATGTCGATCTCTTTCAGGAGGCTCGTAGAAGCCTCAGTTCAACAGGTCTTTTCGCCTTCGTACAACTGAACACCGGGGAAACAATCGACCCGGAAGGTCGCTTGTCCATCATCATCCGTGTTAAGGAGCGTAAACACCGCACGATCAAAGGCGGGATTAGCTATAAGACGGACGAGGGCCCTGGGGCCAGAATCTCGTGGGAACATCGAAATCTGCGGCATCGCGGCGAACACCTTGCCGTGGAAGGGATGGTTTCCGATATCGCCTATGCCGCAGAGGGAAAATTCCTGAAACCGGAATTTTTGCGTTCCGATCAGTCAGTCATTTTGAATGTACGCCTGGCTGAAGACCATCCTGATGCCTTCACAAGCAAAAGCCTGAAAGTTACCGGACAGATTGAGCGGATGCTTTATAAGGAAATGACCGTGAGTGGCGGATTGGGACTCAAATGGCAAAAGGTGGATCAACTCGGAGAAGTGGAGCGTTTCGCGCTCGGTTCCCTCCCTGTGACCCTTGACTGGGATACAAGTCACGATCCACTTGATCCGAAGCGGGGAGGGCGTCTGGAGTTACAGGTGATCCCATATCGCGATTTTTCCGGGGCTGATCTTAGCTTCGTTCAAGCATATATGCACTACAGCCGCTACATCCAGCTTTCCCGAAAACCCCATCTGGTCTTTGCCGTAAGGGGCACATTGGGCGCAATGAGCGGCGCTGACCGGGATGAAATTCCCGCGGACATCCGGTTCTATGCGGGGGGTGGCGGGTCCATCCGTGGATATGCCTATCAATCCGTAGGACCGCTGCGCGAGAACCGACCGATTGGTGGAAAATCCTTAGCAGGTCTATCTTCAGAGCTTCGAATGAAGGTCACCGACACCATGGGTATTGTAGCATTTGTGGATGGGGGAAATGTATTTGAAGCCGGGTTTCCTGATTTTGAGGAGTCTCTTCGTTGGGGGGGCGGGCTGGGATTACGCTACCTTACGGGTGTAGGGCCCTTGCGTCTTGATATCGGGATCCCTCTGAACAAACGAGAGGGGATCGACGATTCCTTTCAATTCTATGTCAGCCTTGGTCAGGCCTTCTGATGGCAGCTGAATACAAGAACTCCATTAAACAAATAGTCAGGTGGACTGCGACTTCGGTCCTGACCCTTCTGCTTTTAGTCGGCATTCTTTTCGGGTTGGTTCATACCGAATGGGGGGAACGGCAATTGGAACAGTGGATTATTGCCGACCTAATCAATGAACCGGATATTCGTGTTCAGACTGTCGGGATGCGAGGTCTGGTTCCCTTTCATGTTCGACTGGAACGAATAGTGGTCGCCGATAATGCCGGAGATTGGCTGAGCATGGAAGATGTCAAATTCAAATGGTCGCCGGTGGCATTACTCAAGGGACGTATTCACATCAACAAACTGCATATTGCTGCTGTCCATTTTGACCGCGCGCCATTCTCACGAAAAAAGAAAAAAAACAATTGGTCTGACTGGCCCGGCTGGGCGGCCCGCATGGCGTCATTGGTCGTAGATGAGTTTTCTCTGCAAAATCTATCCGTGGGTGATTCCCTCCTTGGAGAACGGGCGGACTTCACCGTTCATGGAGGAATAAGGACTGAAGAGGACGCAAAGGTCTTGAGGGGATTCTGGTACGTGGAGCGAACGGATGGGCCCAAGGCCTTGGCCCACATCGATTGGGCTCTTGAAGGGGAGGATCCACTGCTCACACTCGATGCCGTTGTCCAAGAGGAGGAAGGTCGGCTCTCTAAGACCCTTTTAGGATTTAGAGATGCAGGGGTAGTCTCTATCGAACTAAGGGGACAAGGCCCCGTCAGGGCATGGAAGGGACGACTCCATGTAAAGGGGGACAACATCGGCACCCTGGAGTCTGGGATAGAGTTAAACATTCAAAAAGACCTGAGGCTCAAGGGAGAGGGACGCATTACATTGAATTCCTCTATCCTACCCATACAGGTGTCCCCCTTGCTGAGACATATTGAGAGTCATTTTGTGCTGGATGTCCAGTTGGGCCGTTCAAGAGATCTAGTTTTCCATCGCATCGATTGCGAGAACGACCGCTTCAATCTGAGACTCGAAGGACGACTTGATCTTCCAAAAGAAATGATAGATGTGAAATTTGTCTCTGAAGTCGAGGACATCTCGTTTCTCAATGAAGTCATCGACGGCAGCGTGAAGGGTCGGCTTGTAATGGAGGGTCGTCTTTCGGGGCTTCTTCGAGCACCTCAATCTATGCTATCCCTTTCGTTGTTCGAACCAGGTTTGGATGAGTTTCACGCATCAAGGCTGACGTCCGACTTGGAGTTTGAAGTGAATGGTGAATGGCCGTCGTCATATCAGGGACTCTTTGTCAGGTCAAAAGGGGACGTGATTGGCTTCACACATTCGGACAACAGAATTCTCCTGCCTGAGTCGCAATTTCAATGGTCTGCGAAAGCTGAAGTAAAGAGGAACGCACCCATCACTGTAAATGAATTGGCGATCAGCAACGAGAGTCTTCTCCTCAGTTTTTCAGGTGCCTTGGATCCGACGGCTCGCTCTCTGAAGGGAAATGTCCTGCTCGATATAAGGGATTTAAGTCCCTTCTCCACCCTCTCCAAGACCGAATTTACCGGGAGCGGTCGAATGCAGGCCCAACTTGAAGTGGATGGGCACTCCAGGTCCCTTTCTGCAGAAATCGAAGGTCAAGCCAGAGAATTTAGTCCTCTTTCTCCTCTCCTGGCGGTTTTATGGGGGGCTGGAGTAGAGTACCGGGCACATGTGGAACTAGTGAACTCAAAATATCTGAACATATCCGGCCTCCAAGCGCATTCTTCATCTGCTGAAATGTCAGGAGACATCTCGACGGATTTTTCCACCAAAAGGACAACGGGCCGAGGATTCCTCAGTATCCCCCGACTTTCTGTGATGAATGAACCCATGGGTCGAGCTGTTTTTGGCTCGCTAGCCTTGGACATGCAGATCGGGGGGACATGGCTGGACCCGACGCTAAATATTCAGACAACAGGACACCGTGTAGGTACGGAAAGCGTCCTTCTGGAACAAGTGGTCATGTCCCTTCAAGCTGAAGATCTCCGAACAGCACCACGAGGTCACTTGGGTTTAGAGCTGCAGCAACCGGAATACCCCATAAAGGTCGAGAGCGAGTTCCTGTTGGAAAATCCTCGATTGTTGCTTTCGGATCTCTCAATAGCTGTTGCGGGAACCGAATCTGGGGGAGATCTTACCATCGATCTCGATGAGTTGATCGCAGAGGGTTCTCTTCAGGGACAATCCCGTGATCTTTCACGCTTCTCAATCCTCTGGGGAGAAACAATTGAAGGGAGTGTCTCGTATAAGGCGTTTTTATCGAGCCGTGAGAAGAAGCAAGACCTGGAATTGAATGTTCAGGGTAGCGGGCTGGCAAGCCGTTTTGGTGAGGCAAAGGAATTTGCCCTGGGATTACGTCTGAAAGATGTATTTGGTGCTCCTAAAGGAACGACAGAAGTGAAGATGAAATCATACCATAAGGACGAACTGGATTTCCAGACACTGACATTCCTAGCCAAAGGAGACATGAGAAAGGTCGCCTTTTCAGGAAACGCTGTCGGCCATTACCGGAAAGGCTTCCAATTTCAGACAAGAGGAAGTATGGATCTGTCAAAGGGTGATACAGGCATACGGGTTGATCAATTTCAAGGGCAATTCGCGGATTACGACTTTGAACTGATTTCATCCGCGGTCATTCGTCGAAAGGCACATGAGTTTGTGTTGGAGGACGCTGCCTTCCTTCTAGATAAGGGGTGTCTTGTGGCCTCGGGGAGGCTAGGAGTTGAAGAGATTGCCCTTGACGCCCGTTTAGAAGGCTTACCTGTCGAAGTCCTGAATCTGATTGTACCTGTTGAATTGATCGGCTCGACAGACGGCCGTCTTCAAATCTCGGGAAGACTTGACCGTCCCGAGGCCTTAATGGAATTTCGTGTGGTTGATATGCAACTCAAAGGGGCCGCTTTCCAAGGGCTCCCTCCCGCAAGGCTTTCAATGCATATCACAGTCGAAGAGGACCGGCTTCAGGCCGACCTTTCTCTGGAAGGGCTTTTCGATAAACCTTTCAGGGCCGATATGGAGGTCCCTGCGGTGATTTCGCTTCAACCTTTGAACTTCTCTCTGAAAGCCGAGGACGAGATACGAGGCCGGATTTCGGCTGATCTGGATCTTTCCCTGATCCCCGTCTTCTTCTATTTGGAAGATCAGCACTTGGGCGGGCGTCTCTTGGTAGATCTCATCCTGGGAGGTGGAGCTGACACGCCTGAGGTCAAGGGGAAGGTTACCCTGTCAGATGGAACCTATGAGAATCCGCGCAGCGGGACTATTCTGAGGGATGTTCAGATCGTTGCTGAATGCGAACAAAACCGGATCGTCTTGACCGATGCCCGGGGCACGGATGGTGGAAATGGATCAATCTCAGCGCAGGGTTGGTTTCAACTCTTTTCCTCCGAAGGTTTTCCCTTTCAGTGGGATATTATGTTGAATAGCGCGACACTGATTCGACGCGACGATTTAACGTTTTTAACATCAGGAGACCTCCGCCTTTCGGGTATACCCCAAAAGACCCGCCTTTCAGGATCTCTCACATTAGGACCGGCTGAGATTCGTATCCCCGAAAGGTTTCCACCGGAGGTCCCTGATCTGGAGGTTATAGAGATCAACCGGAACAGTCACAACGAAACGGAGATATCTACGAGGGAACAACCTTCCAACGGATGGGACCTGGACCTCAGGCTCGATGCCCCGAGCCGGGTCTTTGTGCGGGGCCGGGGTCTGGATTCGGAATGGAAAGGGGAACTCCACCTCATGGGGAGTACTGGAGATCCCTCTATATCAGGCGTTCTATCGGTCATCCGCGGCAGGTATAGCTTCCTCGGAAAACCCTTCTCCTTGACTAACGGCACACTTACTTTTAGCGGTCTTTCGCCGCCATCACCCATATTGGATTTTTCGGCTGAGTATGAACGTTCCGACATGACAGCGCACATAAGACTCTCAGGGCAACTGACCTCTCTTGATGTATTAATGGATTCCGAACCACCCCTGCCTGCTGATGAAATCCTTTCCCGTCTTCTTTTCAATAGAGGCGTGGCCAATATTTCACCTGTTCAGGCATTACAGCTCGGTCAAGCCTTGAATGCTATGACAGGAAGCCGAAGCCCATTTGACGTTGCAGACCGCACACGCAGAACCCTACACGTGGATCAACTGGATATCAGACAATCCGAGGAGGAGAGTGGGGGAGCTTCAGTAAGTATTGGCAAATATCTGACCGATAATGTATATGTGGAAATAGAGAAAGGTGTCGGCACGGAGGGGGGCAGGATCTTGTCCGAAGTGGAACTCACACCAAACGTGACTTTCGAGAGTGAGACCGGCACGGATAGCCACGTCGGGGTTGGTCTTAGCTGGAAATGGGACTATTAGAGAGACCGGAAGGATGGACAAGCGAAAAAGAACATCGTCATTCATCCGCATGATATGAGATCCAACGGGTTGAATCTTATTGAAATGGATGAGTACATCAGGGAAGGCACGGTCAATCTCGTCATACAGGACTTGAGAAAGCATATAAGAGTATAAGGATCAAAAAGATGATGAAAGACTTCTTACCCGTTTGGCAGCTTGAAATCATGTCAATCGACAATCATTCGGTGACTGTTGGAAAACTGGTCATCGCATTTCTTGTCTTAGTTGTCGGCATTCTTGTGGTCAGAATCGCCTTTCGTCTAATGGGTAGCCGTCTTCTCCCCAAGACCTCTCTTAAAAAGAGCACGGCATCGGCCATTCAAAAGATCTTTACCTATTTCGGCTACCTGTTGGTCCTGCTCTTCGCCCTTCGTATGCTGAACATCCCCCTTGCCGCCTTCGCCTTTTTCGGCGGCGCTGTCGCCATCGGGGTCGGCTTTGGGGCTCAAAACATCATCAATAATTTCATCAGCGGATTCATCATCATGGCCGAGAGGCCCATCGCCATTGGAAACTTGGTGGAAATCGAGGGGGTTCTAGGTGAGGTGGAAGACATCGGCGCCCGATGTACGCGGGTTCGCACCGGCGAGAATATCCATATCCTGGTGCCGAATAGCAGCTTCTTGGAGAAAAACATCACCAACTGGACCCTGTCGGACAACAGGATTAGAACGAAGGTCACGGCAGGAGTTGTGTACGGCTCCCCGGTTCGTCAAGTGGAAAAGCTCCTTATTCAAGCAGCCAAGGAAAATGAGAAGATACTCAAGTCCCCGGAACCCTTTGTCGTTTTCAATGACTTCGGAGATAATGCTCTGATCTTTGAGGTCTTTTTTTGGATCACGATTCACCGTATCATTGAAAGACGTTTGATCGAAAGCAGTGTCCGCTTTCGCATTGATGACCTCTTCCATGAGGCCGGAATCGTCATTGCCTTTCCTCAACGGGATGTTCACCTCGACACGACTCGGCCTTTGGAATTACATCTCATGGATAGAGAAACGAATCCCGACAAGAAATTGTGAGAAAATAGGGATACCTTGAAAATGGCTAGGATTATTCGAGAATAGGAAGGCCTAGTGCCGCATCTCAGATATCTTTTTCATTATCCTGAATAGACTCCAGGAAGGCATGGCGGAGGGCACAAGGGGGTCTCTTTTTTGTCCGTCACCATCTGTCCAGAGGTAGTGGAACGGCACCAGGTTTATGCATGTTATGAAGTAGCCCCACAGAGATTATAACCGCAGCGACGGGCATTCTTTGTGCCTGTCCAGTGAGCGTTCTCAGCCTTGGGGGAGGTAACAGGTTTGGGCGTCTTTTGGGTGACGGAACAAAAAAGAGACCCCCTTGCACCCTCATGGATCTGTGACGGAAATGCTATGATGTGAATGACTTCTGGGGAGACACGCAACTAGAGATTTCTTCGAAATACCTCCGGGAGTTGCTGTACTAGGTCTTATAGGGTGCTATCGAACTGATTTCTTATATTATGCTGAACTAAGGCTCAATGTCAGCGTGCTTCATTCTTCTTGACCTCTTCCGGGCCTTTCCCGGAAATTCTCTCCATCAAGGCTTTCAACTCATCCCCCTCGATCTTTTCCTTTTCGAGGAGCACTTTGGCGACCTTCTCCAGAACCTCTTTTTCCCCCTGAAGAATATCCAAGGCCCTGGAATACTGTTCACTGATGATCTCTTTGACCTCTTTGTCAATGATCTCGGCTGTAGCCTCGCTATACTCTACAGCACCTTCCAAACCCAGATTAAGAAAAGGGGCCCGTTTCTCCCGGGCAAAATAAACCTGCCCGATTTTGCTGCTCATGCCGTATTCTTTCACCATACTCCGGGCAATATCCGTGGCCTTGGACAGGTCATTGTGGGCGCCGGTGGAGATGTCACCGAAAACAATTTCCTCTGCGGCACGGCCTCCAAGCAGGGTGGCGATTTTGTTAAGGAGCTCTGTCTTTCTCATGAGAAAGCGATCTTCGGTAGGCACCTGCATGGTATAACCCAGGGCTGCGATTCCGCGAGGGATGATGGAGATCTTCTGAACCGGATCCGTCCCCGGCAAAGAAAGGGCGACAATGGCATGGCCCAATTCGTGAAAGGCCACGGTCTCCTTTTCTCTGGGGTTGATGAGACGGTTCTTCTTCTCAAGGCCCGCTATCACCCTTTCAACAGCCTCCTCGAACTCGGGCATACCGACTTCTTTTTTGTCTCTTCTGACCGCCAACAGGGCTGCCTCATTGACCAGATTGGCCAGGTCGGCCCCCACCATGCCTGGGGTCATAGCCGCCACTCTTTCCACATCCAGATCCTTTTTCACCGTGATTCCCTTTAGATGGACCTTGAGAATCTCTTCTCTTCCCTTCTTATCCGGTCGGTCCACAAGGATCTGCCGATCAAAGCGTCCGGGTCGAAGCAGGGCCGGATCAAGGATCTCCGGTCTGTTAGTGGCAGCCATCAAAATCACTCCCACCTGTGGATCAAACCCATCCATCTCCACCAGGAGCTGATTAAGGGTTTGTTCTCGTTCATCATGCCCACCCACGGTTCCAAAGCCACGGGCCTTTCCCAAGGCATCCAGCTCATCAATAAAGATGATGCAGGGGGCCTTCTGTTTGGCCTGAACAAAAAGGTCCCTGACGCGGGCCGCGCCAAGGCCCACAAACATCTCCACAAATTCTGAACCGCTCATACTGAAAAAGGGAACACCGCTCTCTCCTGCGACGGCTTTGGCCAGCAGTGTCTTGCCTGTTCCAGGTGGACCCACTAACAATATCCCTCTCGGCATCTTGCCGCCCAGTTCAGTAAATTTCGCCGGTTTCTTTAGAAACTCGATCACCTCCACTAATTCTTGCTTGGCCTCATCCACTCCTGCTGCATCTTCGAAGGTGACATCCAGCTCATCTTGCATATAAATCTTGGCCTTCTTGCCCAGGGCCATAAAGCTTGGTTGCCGTCCTGCTATTCGTCTTATGAACATGTACCATATCCCGATAAAGAGAAGGATGGGAAAAATCCAGGAGAAGAGATCGCGAAAAAAGGTGGATTCGATCTCACCTTTGAAAGTGACACCATATTGATCGAGGAGCTTGGATAGTTCTGGATCTACCCTGACGGTCCTGAACAGATCCTTCTTGACTTTGGCTGCTTCATCTGGCGAAATTTTTCCCTGGATCTTGTTTGCAGTGATCGCAACTTCTGTCACCTTGTTCTCCCTCAGTAGTTTTAGGAATTCGCTGTATGGAATCGTGCGAATGGAAAAGTAGGATGACAGAAGGTTCTGAATAAGCAGAACAACCCATATCC
>CAZFMX010000053.1:3998-23277 GCA_964520425.1 uncultured Desulfobacteraceae bacterium | reverse complement strand
CCCCTTCGAGGGGGCTGCTTGAGGCTTTCCGCTATGCGGAAAGAGTACTCACTTGACAAAAAAGAGGACTACCCGGCGAGAGGGTAGCCCTTTTGAGTATGAATTGGCGGAGAGGGTGGGATTCGAACCCACGTGCCCCGCTCTTAACGGGACAAGTCGATTTCGAGTCGACCCCGTTACGACCACTTCGGTACCTCTCCGAGTTTTCGCTGCATAAAAAACATGCCAAGAATATTCGCGAAGACAATAATAACAAAGATCTTGGCTTATTGCGAGATCATCCGTAGAAATCAGCAAACGTGAAGTCTAAGGTAATCGATCTGATTTGCCATGTTTTTTACCCAGAGGGAAAGTCGACGATACCGCATCTCCTTTGTTGTCAAGGGTTCGCGGTATGTGGCTACAGCTTCACCCTTGACGTCGCGGATCTGCAGCATCTTCGACTTTTGCAGCACCAGGGTGGATTCTTCTACTACCTTCGGGAACGGAAAAAGTCCTGCATAAGCTGGCGACATTCTTCTTCCATGACACCGGGGATGACCTCAATCCTGTGGTTGAGGCGCTCATCTGATGCCAGATTACAGACAGAACCGGCTGCGCCTGATTTGGAGTCGTACGCCCCGAATACCAATCGCGATATCCTGGCCTGAAGGGCCGCCCCCATACACATGGGGCAGGGCTCAATGGTCACCACAAGGGTCGCATCCGGAATCCTGTAATTCCGGAAAAAGGCCCCTCCCGCTCTGAGGACCTGGATCTCCGCATGAGCAGTGGGATCTTTGAGAGTGATCGGCTGGTTATGGGCCTTTGCCACAATCGTTCCGTCCGCCCCCACCAGAATCGCCCCGACCGGGACTTCTCCCTCGTCAGAACCCTTTTCAGCCTCTCTAATGGCCTGTTCCATCCAGAGGTTAAGATCATCACCCATTGCAGAAAATCATTAGCATTTCTTTGTCCTAACCGTCAACACGTTATGTGGCTATACTGGTGTCCCTTCTGCAATTCTTCTTCTTGAAATGAATATTGAGCGTCCCGCGATAGAAAGAGATAACAGACCAAATACCTTGACAAAAACCGGGATATTGGGCCTAATTCCCGCAATGGATCGTTTTGGTAGGGTGAATCCCATGATTGACTCATATGAAGAAATCAGCGAAGAGGCGATAAAACGGGAGAAGGAAAAGGCTCGAAAGATGAGGAAATCCGCCTGGTGGATGAGGAGGGTCCAGCAGGGCGAATGCCATTACTGTCACCAAAAGGTCGGAAAAGCCAATCTGACCATGGATCACGTTGTCCCTTTGAGCAGGGGAGGGAAGAGCAAGAAGGGGAATATCGTTCCGGCCTGCAAGGAATGTAATAACAAGAAGAAATACCTGTTGCCCGTGGAATGGGAAGAGTATGTGGAGAAAATAAAGATAGGTTTAAGGTCTAAGGTCCAAGGTTAAGGTGCCCATCTTCGCCTTCGGCGGGCAGGTAGGGGTTTAGGATTGAGCGTTCAGCATTCAGCGTTCAGAAGTTCCCGCATTCGCCCTAGCCGAGTCGCAGATTCGGCCGGCTTCGCTGGACAGGCAAGGATCAAAGGTTAGGGAGAGGATCCAGAACCGGGATCCTTTAAACGGTCACATGTTTACAAAGGTTCTCTTGCCTTTTTGATCCTGACCTCGGCTCCAATGATCTCCTCTTTGCCAAGGCCTACATACTGACTCGCCCGTCCCAGATGGACCGCGATCTCCAGCCAATCCGAGCTGTTGATCAAGGCCAAGGGCTCTCCCTGTTCCACTTCCGCATAAATGGGACTCAACTTAACAATGACAAAGTCTCCCACCTCAATGACCGGACGGGCGGATCTAAGAAAGGAGTCCAAATCTCTGCGGCGGATATTGGTGATGAGATTACCGAAGTTATCCACCCTAGTGATCTCTCCATACAATATATCTTCTTTCTCTTTGGGTTTTGGATAACGGAGTTTCTGGGGGTCATTGATTCCAGCTCCCATCTTTTCGAGATCAACACCCAAAGAAAGATGGGCGGCGACCGGAGCAAAGATGTCACGCCCATGAAAAGTGTTGCTGATGCGGGGGCGGAAATAGACCCTGTTAGTGAGATGAATGATTTTTCTCTTTTCATCGTCCTCTATGATGGGCCAGAAGATCCCGTTATCCGGTCCCACAAAGCAATGCCCGCTTGCTTCAAGGCCGATGAGGCGTCTATCTGTCCCCACACCCGGGTCGACCACAGCCACATGAATGGTGCCTTTAGGGAAGAAGGAGAAGGCCTCGTGGAGAAAGATGGCCGCTTGAATGATAGAACCGGCACGAATCTGATGACTGATGTCCACAATCCGGGCATTGGGATGAATGGAGAGGATAACACCTTTCATCATGGCCACATAGGGATCGTGAAGACCGAAATCGCTGGTCAGAGTGATGATGCGAGAAGGTTCCATGACCTTTAAAATACTAAAGAAATGGGTTAAAGTCAAGCAACCCCAGCTTTTCCCCTGATACACCATCAAGGTATCATATGCTGCGTTACCTTCGGTCGCTTCTCCTTGCGGCGTATTATTTATACGCCTCAGTCGGCACTCCTCGGCGCCTTACATCTAACACCTTGCTGGTGCCCAGGGATATTTCACAAAATCCTTAATTATGATTGCCCATCAACAAATTTGATGGTGGATTTTGGTGTTCTAATCTATGTTGACAAAAGAGTTTGAAAATACGCTTTATTTATGTTATCCCCAATCGGAAGCGATGAATTGTCGATTTGCTTTGGTAGAATGGCTTTACCTAAGGTCGAAAATTGGGGATGGATCATGCTAGAACTCTCGAATGATACAAACTTCCCAAAAGGATTAAGGTAGAGGCGATAAGTAGCTGGGGTGAGTTTTACTGTAGATTCTTAGAAATGAGGAATTTTTTCGTTGAGCTAGGCCGCACTAGGGTTTTCGTCGAGGCGTACATGAATGTACGTTGCCCCAGTGAAATGATCTACACATTTCACAGAGCAGACTGAAAACCCTGGGAGAACGACGCTCAGCGGGAAAAGAACCATTTCTATAGAAATTAGAGGATTATATTAGAAAAGGAGAGAAGACTATGAGTGCAGCATTGATCAAAGGGACTGTGATTCGAGACCAGATCATAGAAGAAATCAAGGCGGATGTAGAGAAGATTAAGGCGGAGCATGGTGTGGTGCCGGGACTCGTCACGATCCTTGTGGGAGAGGACCCTGCCTCCATCTCCTATGTGACGGCAAAAATTAAGACGGCAAAAGACCTCGGTTTCAAGGAGATCCAGGACAGCCAGCCGGCGACGATTTCAGAGGATGAGCTCTTAGCCTTAGTCGACAAATACAACAGGGATGATTCTATCAACGGCATCCTGGTCCAGCTGCCCCTACCAAAAGGGATAGATGATAAGAAGGTGCTCAATGCCATTGATCCGGACAAGGATGTGGACGGGTTCCATCCGGTCAATGTGGGCCGGCTGATGATCGGCGGCGATGAAGTCAAGTTTCCTCCTTGCACGCCGGCAGGGATTCAGGAGATGATCGTGCGTGCCGGGGTTGAGACCAGCGGAGCGGAAGTGGTGGTGGTCGGCCGCTCAAACATCGTGGGAAAACCCATCGCTAACATGATGCTTCAAAAGGGGGCCAAGGCCAATTCCACGGTCACGATTGTTCACACCCGCACAAAGGATTTGGCTTTTCACTGCAAACGAGCGGACATTCTGATCGTCGCGGCCGGTGTTCCCGGATTGGTCAAACCCGAATGGATCAAGCCGGGCGCCTGTGTTATTGATGTGGGGGTCAACCGGGTCGGCGAAAAGATTAGTGAAAAGACAGGGAAGAAGATCGCGATCCTCAAAGGTGATGTGGATTTTGAAGAAGCTAAGGAGATTGCGGGATTCATTACACCGGTCCCGGGCGGCGTAGGCCCCATGACCATTACCATGCTCATGAGGAATACACTGAATTCTCTGAAGTTCAAACTGGGGATCGCCTAGTATCTAAGGAAGGTACAAGGCACAAGGCGCAAGGCAAAACACTTTATAGATACAACAACTTTGAAAATTTTTTTGTGCCCAGGGATTGCCCAAAACCCTTAGTCATAATTGCCGATCGACAGATTTGATGACGGATTTTGGTACGGGAAAGGGGTTGACGCGTAAAAGACTCAGCCCCTTTCTTTTTTCTGCCATGTTTTTATCTCCTGTCCCAAAGGATGAGGATTCGAAAGGGGCTTTGAGTAGGCATTATGAATATTCCCTTTATCCTGGAAAAGGCCCTGAGCCTTTATGCTGACAAAGAAGCGGTGATCAATGGAGATAAAAGGTTCACCTATGAAGCATTCGCAGAACGTGTCTATCGCCTAAGCCACTTCTTGCGTTCTGAAGGAGTTGGTAAACAGGACTGTGTGGCCATTCTTCATCAGAACAGCCATGAGTTCCTGGAAGCCTATTTTGCCACGGCCCTGCTGGGGGCTGTTCTCAGTCCTCTCAACTTCAGACTCTCTCCAAAGGAGTTGGTCTTTATCCTCAAGGATTCCGGGGCCTCGATATTGATTGCCTCGGAGCGTTTTGCCCAAAGCGTAGATTCTGTGATGGGCAAGGAGAAGACGGTGAATCAAGTCGTCTGGACAGGCTCCGGACGAATATCCTCCACATTCAACGCCGTTCATTACGAAGAGGTGCTCAAAGGGGCACAAACTGTGGCACGGCCCGATCCTCAAATCTCCGATGATGACCTAGCCCACCTTTATTACACCAGCGGCACCACGGGACGTCCTAAAGGGGTGATGCTCTCTCACAAAAATGTATGCACCCATGCCCTCGCAGCTATTGCGGAATTGAAACTCGATGATCGTGACACCTGGATCCATGTGGCCCCCCTTTTTCATCTGGCGGATGCCTGGGCCACCTTTGCCATCACCTGGGTAGGGGGAAGGCATGTGATGGTGGGGGATTTCGACCCTGCTCTCATCCTCTCCACCATGGTCAAAGAAGGGGTCACCATCACCAATATGATTCCGACAACGCTCAATGAACTGGTCAACACGCGGGGGGCGAAGACCCATGATTATTCCTCTTTAAGGGTTGTTTTGAGCGGCGGGGCCCCCATAGCCCCCGAAGTCGCAAGACAGATCATGAATACCTTTCAAAGCGACTTCATTCAGACCTACGGCATGACCGAGACCAGTCCTTATCTGACCCTTTCCATACTAAAAAAACATCTGACCCGTCTTCCGGCTGAGGAGCAGTTTGTCTTCAAGGCCAAAACAGGACGCCCCTTCATGGGGGTTCTTCTCAGGGTGATCAGGGAAGACGGGACAGACGTAAGGCCGGACAATAAAGAAGTGGGTGAGATCATCGTCAAAGGGGATAGTGTGACCAAGGGGTATTGGAACCAACCCGAGGAGACCGAGAAGGCCATCAAAGATGGGTGGCTTTTAACCGGGGATATGGCTGTGGTGGATGCCGAGGGTTATGTGAATATTGTGGATCGTAAAAAGGATATGATTATTACGGGTGGCGAGAACATCTATTCAGTGGAGGTGGAAAATGTCCTCTATGCCCACCCCTGTGTATTTGAAGCAGCGGTGATCGGCCTGCCGGACCCCAAATGGGGTGAGGCCGTAAAGGCCGTGGTCGTATTAAAGCCGGGACAAACCGTGACGGAAGAGGAGATCATTCAATACTGCAAAGATAATATAGCCCGTTACAAGGCTCCAAAATCTGTCGATTTCGTTTCCGAGTTACCCAAGACCGGTTCCGGAAAGATATTCAAGAAGGGACTGAGGGAGAAATATGCTTCGCAACTGTGTCAGTCATGAAGTTGTCTTTTCAATTTCTGACATAAAATGTAGGCAGTTTACAAAGGAAAGCTCGGCGAAGCATCAAAATGGGAAGACATCGACGATGATATCCTTTTATCAAGGATTATTCGCCTTATCGTTCATGTGGGAGACCTGCCTCCAAGATTTCGCCTCATGTTTCACGCCGGTTTTGACAAGTGTTTTCTGGTTCTTGTAATCCTACTTACCTGCCCAATGAATGAAGGTCTTCTCGAATAAGACGATAGATTTGTTGATTATATATCCCAGTAGACCAGTCAGTATGATAGCTGAATACATAAGCGGTGTTTCGTATATCAAACCATAATCGTAAATGCGTTTACCAAGCCCATTATCTGTTCCTGTGAACATTTCTGTGACGATCACAACGACCAATCCCAAAGAAACAGATAATCGCAGGCCGGAAACAATAGATGGCGCGGCACTGGGTAGATATACCTTTAGCACAATGTCAATTCCCTTTGTCCCGAGTATTCTTGCGCTTAACAAACGTATTTCAGGTACCTGCCGGATTCCATATATGGTTGCTATGGTCGTAAATAGTAAGACTGTCCAGGTGGTTAATGCAATTTTCGATGTGTTCCCAAGCCCAAAAATAATCATGGCCAACGGGAATATCGTCATGACGGGCAGGGAACGGAAGAAATCAACAACTAATTCCATTGATTTATAGAGGTTCTTATAGATACCTAAAAGTATACCTAATAGGATTCCGATACTTGCTCCGATCAAAAAGCCTACTAAAAGCCTAAAGACACTTGCTCCTAGGTCTCTTATCAAGTTTCCAATTTCTGAAAACAACGCTAGGAATGTAGCAAATGGCGTTGGCAAGATGAGAGGGTCCACCAATTTCAAACCCGATAAAGCATACCAAACAGAAAGAACTAAAATTACCCCACCATACCGAATCACAGTTTTGCTCCAATGTTTATTGCTGTTATGACTTTATTTTGAATGTCCACAAACTCGTCACTAATCATATCTTCGATCTTTCGTGGTCTCTTAATGTCCACGCTAATATACTCAACAATTTTCGAAGGTTTTTCAGACATCACCAATATTGTGTCAGAAAAAAAAACTGCTTCATCTGGCTCATGGGATACTAAGATCAGTGCTTGCTCCGTTTTGCTAAATATCTGATCAACAATTCTGTATATATTGGCCCTTCTATGGTAATCCAAGGATTTAAACGGTTCATCAAGCATCAAAATATTTGGTTCCTGAATTAGTGACCTTAGAATGGCAACTAATTGCTGTTGCCCTCCACTTAGTTGATACGGATATTTCTTAGGGTCAATACCGACATTCATCCCTGCCAGAAATCTGTCAATTCTATTTTCTCTTTCTTTCCTCTTGATCCCTTGATTTGCAAGAGGGAAAGAAAGGTTTTTCTTTACTGTATAATATGGGAACAAGGACTCAGAATAATTTTGGAACACCATTCCAAATTTATCTCGCTTATTTTTTTGAAAAACATGTACATTCCCTGATTTGACAGGGATCAATCCAGCAATTGCTTTTAGTAGAGTACTTTTTCCACAACCATTTGGCCCTACAATGGCGACCTTTTCTGATTCACACAACTTAAAGGACAAATCCGCGATTACTTCAAGGAAAGAGCCTTCCAATTCAGGATAGTCAACAAAAAGAGACTCGACGATAAGTATTGGTTCACCCATCTTAATCATCTGAAAGACTGTTCACCAGAAAACAGATTTTCCACATCAATTTTTTCATTCAATAAGTCACCGGTGTAATACAGATCGGCGAGTTTTTGGACATTAGACTTTTCCACGGCAGAGAACTCATCAAACGAGTAATATTTGTAACCTCCTACTTTAGCTATGGTTTTCTCATCCAAAGTCGTCCATTTTGCAAGGCTAGCTCTCGACTCAACTGGGTTTTTTTCTATGTATTCTGCACCGTTTAGCAAACCTCGGTAAAACTTTGCCAAAACGTCCTTCCTCGCGTTTAAAGTATCTAAGGTTGTGCTAGACGCTCCAGCAGGGAAGGGATCGAGAATCTTACCCCTTGCATAAGGCAATATATCTCGAGCAATGCCTTTGGCTAGAGCCGCTGTCGCAAAGGGCTCAATTGTAAACAACACATCAAACTGGCCCGCTCTAAGAGCCTGAACCTGCAATGCTGGTGACACCTGTATAATATCAACATCTCTCTCTGGATCCAAGTTTAAGTGTTCTTTCAGAAATAGCTTGAGGGTCAAGAGTTGCGTTGCGCCAGTATAAGTTCCTATTCTTTTCCCTCTAATTTCATTTACATTCATTATGTTAGAGTCTTTACTAACCAGAATGTGACTCACATATTTCGCTTTAGTTTCGCTGCAAGGCAGAAACAGTTTTAATCTTCCTGGCGATTTTGATTCGATTGCAAATAATACACTATATGTGTTTTCCACCGATATATCAACCTTTCCCCCCAGCAAGGCATTTAGTGCTTCTGTTGAGTTGTTAGCTTTTTCAGGTATTATGTTGATTCCAAGTCTATTAAATATATTTTTATCCATAGCGATAAAGAAAGGCCAACAACTCGCATTCTCAATATATGCTACTCTCAGTTGCTTCTGCTCAGCATCATGGCTAGTATTAACGTTCTTTGACTCATTGCTGGATTCATTGCAAGATATAGTCAACAGGGCAATTAGAACAGCCAACATTGCGAAAAGCGTTTTCATTTTTTAACTCCTTTGCATTATTTCTCTAATTCTCTCAAGTTTTTTTAAGGCGTGTTTAGGGAGTTGAATCATTTCTCCCGATCCACCGAAATGCCAGTCTATAAATGCACTTATTATCTCTGGGTCCTTTACCGTAAGAGCAACACATCTTGTGCCAAATATGTTTTCTTTTATCTTAAATTTAAAGTTAGTTAGTATTTGTACGATGTTGTTCAATTCTGACTGAAAAAAATCTTTGATTTCAGTTTCACTATGCCTGTATTTGTTTTCTATAGTTTCTTCCGATAGAGTCAGCTTAAATTTGACATCCACCTCCCTGCCGATACTATCTTCAGTGGTATGCGGAATCCAGACTAAAGCCTCCTCTGGCGTAACAAGCAGATGATAGGAAGGTAATTCGGATAGTTGGTCTATCTGGATCATCTGAACACCTAGATTTGTTTGAGCAGCAAGTATTTGCTGGCGTAGTATTAATGCATCAGTTGCAGCAGCGGATATAAAAGAAGTAATTATCTCCTCCTGATCTCTCAGTGTCTTGCTTCTTACCTTATTAAAGTAGCTTCGGTAGAAGTCAAGGATGCCTTGCTTGGACAGACATACAATTTTGAAGTCAAGTCTTTGTTCAGTAACAGCTTCAATGAGCCTATTCCTGTAATGTAAGTAAGATTGAATTTTATCGGCAGAAATATTTCCATGAGATGGAGTAAAGCAAATCAACCTTACTGACTTTCTATTAGGGAATGAGTCGAAATCCCTATTCTGATCGCGAGAAATTCGTATCCACTTTTCCAGTATATTTGCCACATCTATAAGTACTTGATCATAATCTTTTGCGCGGGGCCCAGTAGATCTTCTCATGGCCAGCCATAATCCAAATATTGTCCATGGCCATCCGAAATATGCTAACGAAGCGCCAAAGTATGAAAGTATTGATGATACACGACGAAAAAGAGAGGCGTTTATAAGAGGATATGCAAGTTCATTGAGAAATATATAGTACAGGCCAGCTAGAATTACACTTCCAAACGCCACTCTTATGAACGTAAACTCATCCCAATAAGCATTACGACCACTAATAATAAGATAAGCAACAAATCCCAAATACATGGCATACAACAAGAATATCGCGAAAAGAGGGCTGAAGAGAGATAACAAAAACAAGACGATAGGGGAGAGAACAATGAGCCATTTTAAAATCTTTGGGATATCTTGAAGGAAATAGGGTATCTTATATAACCTGAATATTCGGCGAGAGGAAATGAAAGATAATGACAAGAGTACAATCAATGGTAGTATCTTATTCAGTGTTTCCCCTATTTCATTTATGGCATTCATTCAGGATACCCGGGAATATGGACTATATTTTCTACCAACTTCAATGTCTTTGAAATACTGGTCTTTTTCTGCTTTATTGATGCCTTTAACATCAAACCATATATCCGGTTTACTATTATTCTTATTGAATCTGCCTTGGTTGAAACAGACATCATTTGCACTGTGAAAGAGCTGTGATAGCTTGGATAGAATACTCTCTCTTTTTATTTGACAGAATTTTTCACAGTGCAGTGTGCTTAGGGAAATCGGATCTAAGAGTATCTCATCGTTTAACGAGTGTATGTTACAGGCTTGAAGCAAATTGTGGTATGCATTGGAACCAACTGTTACAGTTAGTGGTGAAGCTTCGAGACTCCAAATAATTCGATACTTTTTAACTAAGCTTAATATGAATTCACAAGTTTCATCCATGGTCTTGGAACTCTCGCCTGGTAACCCAAAAACGAAACTAAGATTCACAGGTATTACAGCTTTAGTCAAGTCATCAAGTGCGTCGTAGATATCCTCAATTCTGGCTGCTTGTTTTCCTGCTTGGTGAAAAAGACTGAAAGATTCTGCTCCAATAGCGATTAGGCAAGGAATCTTCTTAAGACTTGCAATTGCTGTCGTGGAAATATGATGGGAGTTAACAAAAAAGCGATGAAACAATTCTTCTTTCAATAGCTTCTTTGGACATGAGTCAAGGAAAGAGACAAATGAAGAAGCGCTTTCCATTAAAATGGAGTCTGCAACATTGTAAAACTTGCTAATACCAAATTGTTCGAAAACAGACGAAATTTCTTCCCAAACTAGCTCTGAAGGTCTAACAAAGTCTCCAAAGGAAGGACGACCACAGAAATAGCACCTTCGCTTTGATTGATGGCAATCAAGGCGCCACAAGTAACTTACTCCAATACGACGCCTTATGTCATTCAATAAGCTATAGTCAATCCTTAAAGAGCTGATGATATCGGCAAAAGACGTGCAAGAATCATCTGAATAGAAATGCCCCGGAGTTGGTTTTCCTGAAAACAAAGTATCAACAAATTCGGGTGATAGTCCTGAAAAATATATCATATCGCCTAATTGGCCGGTCAGACTCTTCTGATATTCCACATCTGAGAGAACGATTTCGGGTCCCCCAACAACGAATCTATACCCTTTATCAGATAATCTTTTCTTGATACTAGATATTCTCCGAATTGTACCGGAAAAACCAGTAAATCCAATCACTGTTTTTTCAGGATCGATCTTTAAGTTCTCTAAATAATCAAACAGTGTTTTCTCTTGGTCGCTCATATCAAGGGAGAAGATCTTGACTAGGATGTTTTTGTGTTTCGAGCAAATGTATGAGCCAATAATTAGCTGACCGAGAGGAGTGGTTATTTGAGCAGAGGTCAGATCAACTAATTCGGAATTGGGAAAGATGCCGATGTAAGCACCATCGAATTCTTGCGTATTTTGGTTCATTGGGAGCACCTGTTCTTTGTTTAATCCGGATGATCCCCTATATCAAAAATGCTAATTAATAAGATGTTGCTTTATTCCATAGGTTTAGGTGAAAATGAGAGAGGGCCATAGGCTTGACACTGAAAAGTACTTACCAAAATGACTCAGGCTATCCGGCCTCCACCGTACTATCGCAATGAGAAGTGGAAGACCGTCGCTGATTCCAACTGATATTGCCTAGGCTTTGTCATGTCAAAGCTCCTCGCAAAGTTGCCCGGAACAGGCTTTGGCATCAGGCACGGCTCAAGTGTCCTAAAAGCAACTGAAGACTAGCAAGTGTTCTTTGACATCGATTCTCGATCTTCGAATTTATAGAACGGACTTACGAAGGCGGTATCATTTTCCACCTGACATGATATCTTCACTTTGTGCGCCCGCTATGGGGATCTAGCGCTCCAAATAAATAGATAGCTTCTAAGCTCCTAATGTAAACGAACCACAAAACAGTTCCCTTACAGACCCGGAACCGGCGAATGAGACTTCCATTAATTGATTTTGAACCTCTGAGGCTTTGGGGAAGCAACTTATTAAAGATTAAGACAAAAGTCAAGGGGAAAGACAACTACAATACTACAGGGCATCAAAGATGGCTGGCTTTTTTCCAGGAATATGGCTGTGCCCCACCCCAAATGGGGTGAGGCCGTAAAGGCCGTGGTCGTATTGAAGCCGGGACAAACCGTGACGGAAGAGGAGATCATTCAATACTGCAAAGATAATATAGCCCGTTACAAGGCTCCAAAATCTGTCGATTTCGTTTCCGAGTTACCCAAGACCGGTTCCGGAAAGATATTCAAGAAGGGACTGAGGGAGAAATATACT
This sequence comes from uncultured Desulfobacteraceae bacterium, assembly GCA_964520425.1. Lineage (GTDB taxonomy): Bacteria > Desulfobacterota > DSM-4660 > Desulfatiglandales > HGW-15 > JAFGFY01. The sequence goes on along the minus strand of CAZFMX010000053.1, from coordinate 11,089 downwards.
ATTTAACCTCTGGTGTAGGACTCGAAAGGATACTACCGTTTCCGGAGAGAAAGGGAAGGGCTGAAGGGACAAAGGCTATTCTTTCGTTCCGAGTCTCCCGGCCTGGTCATTTCAAACAGTTGCGGACGGGTGATGCCTCCCCCCTCCGCTGTTCTTCCCGCTTCTCCGAAGCGGGAATCCAGGGGGTCCCCCATTCCGTAACTGTTTGAAATAACGTAGACCTCCCGACAGTCACTTCAGAATAGCCTTAGTCCCTTCAGCCCCTTCGCGGAAGCCTCTTGAGGTTGCCGGCTCATCTACTTCTTCGTGCATCCAAGCCTTGAGGAGAGGGGCTAAGAGGAGGCAAATACCTCCGGATATCAAGGCGGAGATGGCGATGACCTTGAATACGGAGCCATAGACGAGGACGGTTTCACTGGGGATAGGGATCGTGTCGCCGTTGCCACCGCCGGATTCAACGCCTGTGAACTGGGCGATGACCGCGGCCAGCAAGTTGGCCGCGGCGGAGCTGAGAAACCAGCAGCCCATCATGGTGCTGACGAGACGGGTTGGTGCGAGTTTTGTGACCATGGAGAGCCCCACGGGGGAAAGACACAACTCTCCTGTCGTATGAAGGAGATAACCCAGGAGTAGCCAAATCATGGCTACCATGCCCCGTTCATCCGCCATGATCGCGCCATACCAGAGGGCGCCGAATCCGAGACCCAATTGCATAAGACCGAGGGCAAATTTCACAGGGGTGCTGGGCTCCCAGCCTCTGGTGCTGAGAAAGGCCCATAGAGCGGTGAAGATCAATCCGAAGATCATAATAAAGATAGGATTGACAGACTGGTAGGTGCTTGCCGGAATAATATCATCCATACCTTCAGCAATCCCCATACCGACTTGATCGGCTGTGACGGTCCATTGGACCATGCTGGTTCCGTTCTCCCGGGCCTTATCCACGACATCGAGGGTGATCAGCTGATCACCATTCCGGTATCCGACCTGCTCTTGAGAGAGGTAGAGTTCAATGGTCTTCCCTACATCCGCTTCTGTGACGGTTCGGTCCTCGACGACGCGATCAACGTTTCTGTCCGTGAAATTGTTGATCGAGCTGCCGGCCTGTTCAAAGAAGGACCAGAAGAGGAGCGAGAAAAATATGAGAATCAGGGCGACGAACATTCGATGTCGCTCAACAAGCGTGGACCTTATGGCCACGATCAATAGATAAGTAATGGCGGAGATCAGTGTGAGAATCAGCATCAGTCCGGCTGGAGTGCTGCATTCTTCAAGAAAGACGGCAAGGATCTGGGCAAAGCCACTTTCAACAGCCGCGAACTTGGCGATTATGGCTTCCGAGATCAACTTTAATCTGGCGTTTGCCCAGACCAAGCAGGCCAGAATGGGGATGGCCACCAGGGTCCCCATGTAGACATGACGGGAAAACCGCAGACGATCCGGCTTCGAAGGTGCCCCGGCTTCAACCGGAAATCCCCCCCTGTTCAGGGCTATGACCGCTATGATCCCCGCCGCGATCAAGGCGACTCCAACCAAGATATTCAAGGCCATCAGATAGACATTGTCGGTGAGAAAGAACATGGTGATTCCAGTAAAAAGAGCCCCGACCAGAATGAGGCTTTGGGCGATCCTTGTGGGGACAACAAATACGGCGAGTCCGACGAGCATACCGATCGTGGCGAGCCCAAAGCCGTAATGCCAACCATAGGTCTCGCCGATATAGCCGCACAAGAGGGGAGACATGGCAGCGCCAAGATTGACTCCCATGTAGAAGATAGTAAAACCGCCGTCCCGCTTTGGGTTGCCTTTTGGGTAGAGGGTACCGACTATGGTGGAGATATTGGGCTTAAAGAATCCATTGCCGCTGATGAGCACGGCCAAGGCGATAAAAAAGACGATGCTGTTTTGGACGGTCATCAACAAATGCCCGAGGGCCATCAACGTTCCGCCGAGAATGACGGCCCGTCTTGCTCCCAGGAGTCTGTCGGCGATGAGTCCGCCAAAGAAAGGGGTCATATAGACGAGTGCGGTATAGGCGCCGTAAATCGCATAGGCTTCACGATCACCGAATCCGAGAAATCCTTTGATCATGTAAAAGAGAAGCAGGGCCCGCATTCCGTAATAGGAGAAGCGCTCCCACATTTCAGAAAAGAAGAGAGTGAAAAGCCCGGTGGGATGACCGAAGAGTGTGGTCTGTTGAGACAGGGTCTTTGATGTCATTGATCAGGTTCCCTCCTGAAAGTGAATCTCTATGAGTGTGGCGAAATATAGGGGATTTTCAGTCGTGTGTCAACAGAGATGGATTTCGTTAGCTCAACTCGCGGTGTATAAAAAAGGCGTATCCGCCTCATGAATACAACAACCTTTACGTTCTCGGATGTCCAGGTGCTATAAATTGACTATCATCAGTGCGCAAACGGAAATCTGGGGCTGGACTATCCCTGTTTGGCTCCGGCAGTCAACTCGTCCATCTTTTCCATCAGCATCCTAAGATACTTGGCCAATTCACCCGCGCTTTGGAATCTTTTATCCGGTGTTTTCTCAAGGGCCTTATCGAGAATTTGTTCCACAGGTGTGGGAACTCGAGGATTGAACTGTCGGGGAGAGGGATGTTTGCCGTGTGTAATCTTATAAAAAAGATTTGCTAGGCTCGACCCGCCGAAGGGGAGTTGTCCTGTTAATAATTCAAAAAAGACAACGCCGAGCGAGAAGATATCCGAGCGACCATCGAGATCATGACCGTTGATCTGTTCCGGAGACATGTAATTCGGTGTTCCCAGGACGATACCACTTTTGGTCTTGGAATCGGATACGGCTTTAGCAATACCAAAATCGGTGACCTTTATCTTATCATTTTCCAGGAGCATAATATTGGCCGGTTTAACATCCCTATGGATGACCTCATGTCTATGGGCGTAGTCCAGGGCATCAGCCGTCTGGGCCAATATGTTGAGGATTCTTCTTAACGACAATAGATTTTCTTTCTTGCAGTATTTTTGGAGGTTTTCTCCAATGAGAAACTCCATCACAAGGTAGCTCAGATCATAGTCTTCTCCCACATCGTAGACCGCTACAATGGAAGGGTGAGACAATTGTCCTGAGATCCGGGCTTCTCTATAAAAACGGTCCTTTATCTCTTTGAGGCGAGTCTCTTCAAACTCATCGGAGAAACGAATGGTTTTTATGGCCAGAAGACGATCAATCTTGGGATCCCTTGCCTTGTAGACAATCCCCATGGCGCCCTGACCCAGCTCTGATATGACTTCGTATCTTCCCACTGTGGGCCTGATTTCCGTGTCATCGGAAATAATGATTCTGTCTGTTTTCTTTCCATCATATCCCCCTAAGGCCACTGAACCGATGACCTTCTTCAGCTTAGGAATTCGTTCTTTCAGGTCTCTGAAGTGTTTGTCTTTTTGGAGAATATACTCATAAACGGCAATAGCCTTGTTTGCCATTCTCTTGCGCTCATAATCAAGACCGAGGTTGTAAACGACATCCTTCATTGCGTCATCAAGAGGGACCTTTCGAAATTTTTCAAAGGCCAGATCAAACAGCCCCTGACTCTGCAACGTGAGTCCCAACATCCTATTGGTTTCTATACTCTCCCTGAGTCTGAGCTCTTTTTGTTTGGCAAGAAGGTCTCTGATAAAGTGCACGGCATAGATTGTGATTAATGACAGAATAATATAAACCGTGTTCAGCCAAATATTCAGAGTGGCAAAGGAGATCGTGCCGATGAGGAGTACCAAAAAAAGGAGACCCACCGTTACACCCGTCCGGTTGATAGGGCTCAATTGGGGTTGGAAAGCAGATGCGAAAAGACAGAACAGGAGTGTAAGGAGGCCCTCAACGTAGGTCATGATAGGAGGGCGTCGCAGATATCGTCCGGTTATTAGATCTTCTATTATATTGGCCCTCAGTTCGGAATAAGGCATTTGGGGATCGACGGGTGTGTTTACCGTAGGGGCTCCTTCTCCGGTAAAGCCGATCAGGACGATCTTGTTACTGAAGAACGCGGGTACTTTTCTTACAGTCCAGATATCAACAAAAGAGTAATAGGGGAAAGAATGTCTTCCTCCTCTGAATTTGATAAAGATTTCACCCTTAGGGGTGGGTATGATGGGTTTCGTCAGTCGAATCTCTCTTCCTGCGGTGATTGCCTGGTCAGGTTGTTTGTCCAAGTAGTTCATGGCCAATCGAAATGGCATGGAAGGAATGATGTGCCCCTTGTAATCGATAAACAGGAGGTGGGACCGGCCCTGCATGCGTTCAAGGGGAGGGAAGTTGATGTGTCCCCACCCAAGCGTATTCTCTGAAAGCTCCGAAAAGGGTATTTTCAGTTGGTTAACAGACTCAAGATTATTGAACTCCCATTCCGTTTCAGGGAGTCTTAGCGCGTTTCTGTCCAGAGATGAACCCGGGATGGGTACCACTTTAGTGTCATAGTTACCGTACTTCCCTTCTACCGGTAAGATGACATTCCCACTCTCTCTGACGGCTTGGCAGAGAATATTGTCGTTATCCAGCTTCTGCTCCGCTTCTTTCAATCTATCGAGCATCCAAGTCTCTTCTTCGGATACTCTGCCTTTATTTATAATGGCCTGGCGAAGATTCCTGACCTCTTCTAATCCCTGTGTCTGTTCTTTGGCACTGTAGAGGATGTCAAGACCGATCAATTTCGCCCCATTATCCTTTAAAATGGTGATCATTTCGGCAATGAGATGTCTAGGCCAGGGCCACGATCCCATCTGATCTATGCTCTTTTCATCGATGTTGACAATCGCGATATGGTTCTGAACAAGATTCGTTGGGGAGTCCAATCGCATTTCAATGCCATAAATAATCCTTTCAAGGGGATCAAAGAGTCTATAGGAGTTGAAAGAGAAGAAAATGAACACAACGGCAGCCAAAATGCCCATCAGAATGTCTTCTCTTTTGACTTGACTTATTTTCATTCGAACGAATTCCTATGTTATCTTACAAACTTACATATAATATATACGTAACGAGCTGAAGTCAAAGGAATTCAGCAGAGGCAAACGGTTGTTTACTATCAAGAACAGATTTATCCTTTTTCATTCGGATTTTATTATGTATTATGCCTTCTCGGTGACTCCAAATCCACTTTTTTTGAGGGCTAATAGTGCCTGTATGGAATATGCTTAGCCTCAGATTTCACAAGAGGCGTAGAATCCATTATATTCCGGGGGCAGAGGAGATTGTCGCGTTTTATCTTGAAAATGCGCACAAAACATATTAAATTTAACGTAATGCTGCAAACGTATCCGGGCTTTCCTGGTCCGGATTGGTTGAAGAACCGCAAGACACTACGGCGTGATGGATATGTTCGAAATGGTAGATGAAAAACCCAAAAAAAACGGTAAGAGCAAGCAGAAGAGGAATGTCACGCTGAGGCGAAAGTTGGGGAACCTATTGGTTGAAATCGGGCTTTTGCCACCTGAGAAGCTTTCTGAAGCTCTTAACATTCAGAAACAAAGCGGAAAGAGGCTGGGGCAGGTATTGATGGAGATGAATTTTATTTCAGAGGATGAAATGGCGTTTGCACTGGCTATGCAGCTGAAGATTCCTTTTATCGATCTTGCTACCTATGAATTTCAAGAAGGTGTGGTGCAGTGTATCCCCGAAGAAGTCTCTCGAAAATTTCTGTGTATTCCTGTAGCGCTGAAGGATAATATTCTTGACGTTGCAATGGCTGACCCTCTTGATCTCAATATGATTAAGGATCTGCGATTTGTGACCGGATATAATATCCAACCGGCGATTTCTACTCCCTCTCAAATCATTGATGCCCTTCACAAGTATTACCATCCCGAAAGAACCCTCGGTGAAGTGGCCGATGAGCTGGGTGAAGAAGAACTCATGGAATTCATACCGGAAGAGAAAGTCGATGAGGAAGAAGAAGAAACCCTTGACGCGGGTCGGAATTCCCCCTTTGTTAAGATGGTAGATTTAATTATAAAAAATGCCATTAAGAAGGGTGCCAGTGATGTTCATATTGAGGCCCAAGAAAACCAGGTTCGGGTCAGGAACCGTGTAGACGGAGTCTTACAGGATTCCATCAAATTGCCCAGGTGGACACAGCCCATCATCATTTCTCGTATCAAGGTCTTGGGAAGCATGGATATCTCTGAGAGGAGGCTTCCCCAGGATGGGAGGATAAAAGTCAGGGCCAAGAATGTATCTGTCGACCTTCGAGTCTCTACCCTGCCCACTTACTATGGAGAGAAGGCGGTTATAAGGATCTTAAACAAAGAATCTAGCTTTCTATCCATGAAGGATCTGGGATTCAGCGACCGGGCCTTGGAGTATATCAACAAGTTCATCTGTCAACCACAAGGAATGGTTTTGATTACCGGGCCGACGGGGAGCGGAAAGACATCAACTCTTTATGCCTGTATGCGGGAAATCCAATCGGAAGAAGTAAACATCGTCACGGTCGAGGATCCGGTAGAATATGAATTGGCTGGGATAAACCAGGTCCAGACAAACGAAAAAGTAGGCCTGACCTTTCCCTACGTATTGCGTGCCATTCTGAGACAAGATCCGAATGTCATCATGATCGGTGAAATAAGGGACGTTGATACGGCAGAAATCGCGCTTCAGTCTTCTCTGACTGGACATCTTGTTCTCTCGACACTTCATACGAATGACGCCCCTTCGGCCGTTACACGCCTCATTGATATTGGCATGCCACCCTACATGATTTCTTCTTCTATTATAGGGGTGATTGCTCAGAGGTTGGTTCGGGTCATCTGCCCAGAATGTAACGAGGAGTATGTACCTGAACCGGATCTGCTTGATCGCCTGAGTCTCAATAAGAAAGATCTTCCTTTCAAATTCTATAGAGGCGCAGGCTGCCCTAATTGCGGCCATTCCGGTTACAGGGGGCGTACTGTGATCGAAGAGGTGATGGTCATGGGACGTAAAATCAGAGATCTGGTCCAAGCAAACGCCTCGACCGATGAAATCAGGGATGCGGCCGTTGCTACGGGGATGACTACCCTAGGAGTCAGTGGTCTTAAAAAAATAGAGGCAGGGATTACGACAATCGATGAAGTCTTACATGC
>CAZFMX010000053.1:0-3988 GCA_964520425.1 uncultured Desulfobacteraceae bacterium | reverse complement strand
GTTCAGGAAAAGGAGGAGCTGACGACCATTTGCCCTTATTGTGGAAAGGGGGTCAGTCTGGATTTCAGAGATTGTCCTTTTTGCAACAAAACGATGGTCCCTACTTGCGAGTCTTGTCAAAGAATTGTTCAGCCTGACTGGGTTATTTGCCCCTATTGCCGGCAGGAGTTGGAAGAAAGGGGTTAGAAGGAGCGGATCTCTTCGATTGACAGGGATGCTTCATCGTGACTCAGGTTTTTGCCGGACTCAAAAAAGGGTTGCTATTTTCAGACATAAAGCGTAAAAAGCCTAGCAGAATATAGGAAGTAAGAGGAATTCATTCATGTCAAAAGTATGTGAAATCTGTGGGAAAAAGCCCCAAACGGGGTATAACGTAAGTCACGCTCACAATAAGACCAAAAAGCGTTGGTATCCGAATCTCCAGAAGGTAAGAGATGTCTCGAACGGCCAGACCCGAAGGATGCGGGTTTGTACCAGCTGCATCAAATCCGGTCTGGTTACAAAGCCGTGATTACATCCTTTCTACAAACAAGACATTTTTCAGTTTCTTTAGTGCCCCGATGATATCCTGGAGTTGTTTGTAGTCCTCCACCTCCATTGAAAACAGACAGATTCCCTTTTTGTCCGTCGTGGTTCTCACATCCGCCTGGACGATATTGGCATTCTTCTGGGCTATAACAGCACTGATATCAGCCAAGATGCCTTTTTTATCCACTGTCGTGACCTTCAATCGGGAAAGATAGACATCCTCCTTTGGGGGATCCCACGTAATCTCAACGAGACGATCCGAGTCTGAATTCGCGATATGCCTACAGTTTTGTTTGTGTATGGTGACCCCTCGGCCGTGTGTAATATAACCGATAACCTGTTCACCGGGGAGGGGGTGACAGCAGTTCGCGAAACGGACAAGAATATCGTCCAAACCAGTCACCTTGATCCCGTGAGGAGGCTTTTTTCGTTTCATCCGGGAAACAACTTTGTCGACAATGCCCAAGGGTTTCTCCTCATCCATTTCCACTTTGGGCGTCAGTCGGCCGACGATCTGATTGGCTGAAAGCTTGCCGTATCCGATGTTGGCAAACAGGTCCTCCACGGAATGAAGGGATAGGTCCTTTGAAACGCTCAACATCTCTTCGCTCTTCAGTATGTTGGAGAACCGTATACCGAATTTCGCAAGTGCCCTTTCCAATATGTCCTTTCCCAGTTCGACACTTTGGTCTCTCTCCTGCTCCTTTACCCAGTGTCGGATTTTTGTCTTGGCACGAGGGGTCTTTACGAAATCGAGCCAGTCCTTGCTCGGGTGTTGTTTGTTTGAAGTAATGATCTCTACAATGTCTCCATTATTTAGCTCATATCGCAGGGGAACCAGTTTCCCTTTGACCCGGGCACCGGTACATTTGTTGCCTATCTCCGTATGGATACTATAGGCAAAGTCGACGGGCGTTGCTCCTTTCGGGAATTCTTTGACCTCTCCTTTGGGTGTAAACACATAGACTTCATTCTGGAAAAGGTCCATGCGAACGGTATCCAGAAACTCCTTGGGATCATGAAGATCTTTTTGCCATTCCAGAAGTCTCCTCAACCATGAAAACTGCGATTCATCCGTTTTGCCTGCGACTTCACCCTCTTTGTATTTCCAATGGGCGGCGATACCTTCCTCTGCTACCTTATCCATTTGCCAGGTTCGGATTTGAACTTCCATTCTCTGCCCCATAGGGCCAACCACCTTAGTGTGGAGTGACTGATACATATTTGCCTTGGGCAGTGATATATAGTCTGTAAATTTTCCCGGAATGGGTTTCCACATGGCATGGATAAGCCCCAGGATTTCGTAGCACTGCTTGACGGTATCTACAATGACTCGCAATGCCAGAATATCGTAGACCTGATTCACGGTCAGATTCTGGTCTTTCATCTTTTTATAGATACTGTAAAGATGTTTTTGCCTACCCTTTATAGTGGCTTCTATTCCGGCTTCTCTGAATTTCTTATCCAACAGCACCTTCACATCCCGAATATACTTCTCCCTCGCTCCACGTCTTTGGGCAGTTTCGGTCTTGATTTTCTCGTAGATTTCCGGTTCCAGGTAATAAAGACATAGATCTTCCAGCATGGATTTGACCCAATAGATGCCCAATCTCCCAGCCAATGGGGCATAGATTTCAAGGGTCTCTCTGGCAACGGTATTTTGTTTCTCAGGGGATTGGAAACCCAAGGTTTTCATGTTGTGCAACCTGTCAGCAAGCTTGACCATGATGACACGGATATCCGTAGCCATGGCCAGGATCATCTTCCTGATGTTTTCTGCCTGGCGTTCTTCATGATTGGTGAACTGGATTTTGCTGATTTTTGTAACCCCATTGACAATATTGGCCGTTTCTCGGCCGAAGAGGCGTTCTATATCAGGTAGTTCGGCCTTCGTATCTTCAAGGGTGTCATGGAGAAGACCGGCGACCACACTGATTACATCCATTCTCATTCGTGCGAGCGTAAAGGCCACCTCTAGGGGGTGTGAAAGATAGGGTTCCCCGGATAGGCGAACCTGTCCCTGATGTACCTTGGCAGAATAGACATAGGCTTTCTCCACAAGGTTCAAATCAGCTTTCGAGTGATAGCTCAGGATCTGGGTTGTGATGTCATTTAGTCGAATCATTTAACAATTAACAATTAACATTTAACAATTAACAATTACCATCTACCATCTACCATCTACCATCTATTATTGATCATTGCTTATTGATCATTGCTTATTGATCATTGCTTATTGATCATTGCTCATTGTTTACTGTTCATTGATTATTGGTCATTTTTTTGACTTCTTTGATCAGGACATCGGCCAGTTCCTGCTCAGGAATCTTCTTTACGAGCTTCCCGTTTTTGAACAAAACCCCTTGCTCTCTGCCACCTGCGATTCCAATATCCGCCTCCTTTGCCTCTCCCGGCCCATTGACAACACACCCCATTATAGCCACTTTTGGGGACGATCGAATCCCGGAAAGAGCCCTTTCCACCCTATCCACTAAACGGAAAAGGTCAATTTCACATCTGGCACAAGTGGGACAAGAAATGATTTCCGGTCCCCGATGTCTCAGGTCAAGGGCTCGAAGAATTTCATAGGCGACCTTGATTTCCTCGACCGGGTCTCTGGTGAGTGAAACACGGAAGGTGTCCCCAATGCCCTTTAAGAGTAAACTCCCAATGCCGATGGCATTCTTCACCGTACCTGATATAAGGGTTCCCGCCTCAGTGACTCCAAGATGGAACGGGTAATCCACCTTGTCCCTCAATAATTCATAGGCTGTTATGGTCGTCAGGACATGGGAGGATTTCAAAGAGATCTTTATCTGATCAAAATCAAGGTCTTCAAAGAGCTTAATAAACGTCAGGGCACTCTCTACCATGGCCTCGGGGCTGGGACGGCCATGTCTTTTAAGGATTTCTTTGGGAAGTGAACCCGCATTCACCCCGATGCGTATGGGTATGCTCCTGACACGGGCCTCCTTTAGAATTTTCTTGACGGCCTCCCGACCCCCTATGTTTCCGGGGTTAATTCTCAGCCCATCGGCCTCTGCCTCGAGGGCAGCGATAGCCAAGCGATGGTCAAAATGTATATCCGCGATCAGTGGAAGAGAGACCTTTGCTTTTATCTTCGCAAAGGCTTCAATTGCTTCCTTGTCGGGAACGGCCAAACGTACGATTTCACAGCCCGCTTCATGAAGCTCCTTGATTTGCCTGACCGTTGAAGATACATCCCGTGTGTCTGTATTGGTCATGGATTGGACAGCGATGGGCGCTCCGTCACCTATGGGAACAGATCCGATATGTATTTGACGAGTCTTCTTTGTCGCTCGATTTGTGGCCAATTTGTGTCCTCTCTCAGGCTCTATATCATCATATGCTTCTTGGATATCCCCTTTCAGGAGTCTGGGGTCCCTTTTTAGTTGTGATCTAAACCCACCGCCTCTGGCGGTGGACCCGGAAAGGTTCT
>CAZFMX010000052.1:0-23389 GCA_964520425.1 uncultured Desulfobacteraceae bacterium | reverse complement strand
GCTGTTCTTCCCGCTTCTTCGAAGCGGGAAGCCAGGGGGTCCCCCATTCCGTAACTGTTTGAAATAACGTAGGCCTCCCGACAGTCACTCCGAAAAGACCTCATCACCATTTTCCTCGTGTGCAGATACTTCTCATAAATTTGTACTCATTAACCGCGTAAACCATAGTCTTTATAGACTCTCATTCTTCTCATCCGGCAATATATCTCAATTTGAGAAGGGAGGAAAGGGGAACAGAGAAATAATATTGATTTCAAGCGGCTAATGGAATAGATGGGAATAACGGAAAGGAGGACAATCCAATGGATTACGGTATAAACAGAGAGGAAGCCTTGGCCCTGTTGAAAGAAAACGTAAGGAATGAGAACCTGATCAAGCATTGCCTGGCTACAGAGGCTGTGATGAAGGCCTTGGCAGAGAAATTGGGTGAAGACAGGGAAAAATGGGGACTCACAGGACTCCTCCACGATTTGGATGTGGAGCTGGTGCAAGGTGACCCCGCAAGGCATTCCCTGGAGACGGTAAGAATCCTGCGAGAACGGGGGGTGAATGAAGAGATCCTTCAGGCAATCAAGATGCACAATGCAGAGGCCCACGAGGAGACCCGCTCCGAGATCTTTCATCATGCCCTGGCAGCGGGGGAGACGATTACCGGTCTGATTGTGGCGACAGCCCTGATATACCCGGATAAAAAGATTGGGAGCGTCAAGCCGAAGTCCGTAAAGAAACGGATGAAGGAAAAGAGGTTTGCTGCCGGTGTGGACCGAAACATCATCATGGAGTGCGAAAAACTGGGGATGGATTTTGATGAGTTTCTCTCTTTGTGTCTGGAAGCCATGCAGGGGATTAGTGACGATCTGGGGCTTTGAACTCTTGGGGCATCACATTCCGATTGCCCGGCTAAATGGGGCAGACCGTTTCGTCCGCATATCGCAATGAGTGAGTATTTTGAGTGTTCAGTGTTCAGTCTGCTGAGAGCCTCTCGTTTGACCTTCCTGAACTCTGAACACTGAACCCCTGAACGCTATTGTTACTCAAGGCGTTCAAATGACAACAAGATTTGATTAAAGTCTGTGAAAAAGTGAGGATATCCTTAACTAGTGCCTTGTATCATAATTCCTAAGACTAATTATATGATGAGACACGGACCATTCCCCCAAAACGATATCTATAGAGGCTAGTGGCGGTGATCTGATCTTTGAGGGTTTGAGAGACTGTTTCTTTCAAGCGAGCTATACATCCTGCATAGGTTCTGTGGCGTAAACCCTCAAAGCTCAGATCACTGCGGGATTCAGTGGAATTTCTTTCTGAGATATCGTCTTGGGAGAACGGCCCATGCCTCATCTTTTCGTTGGTCCGTTAATATATGATACAGGGCACTAGCTTGTTACTCCCATTTGTTTCAGCTTAAATTCCAGAAGAAACTTCAGATGATCAAGGTTGAGAGGTTTGGGCATAAATTCAAAAGCCCCCCTTTCAACGCATTCAATCCCGATGCCCGTGTCCTCAAGCCCTGTAATGACGATGACTTCCGTAGAAGGGATTTGTTCTTTGATTTTTTCCAATACCTCAAAACCGTTCATACCAGGCATCATGATATCCAGAATGACGATCTCAGGCTTATCATCCATTCTCTGGAGGGCCTCTTTCCCATTGTCTGCCAATATCGCTTCGTAGCCCAGACTGGCAAGAAAGCGCTTCAACAGATTCAGAATTCCTTGATCGTCATCTACAACCATAATCTTTGCCACGGCATGTTCCTCGTCTTACTGTGATCCTATGTTTTCTCCAAATTTTGTCCAAAAGCGGTGCTGACTTGAGATGATCCTTATTCCCTATCCGGAACTCATCTTATCATACTGAAGAATTCTTCTACTTCAAAGGATTTTAGGATAGAACCGTCCCACGCTGTGTCGGTTCGGCCAGAACGACGTTCTCCATCTTTTTACGTTCTGTTATGTCCCGAGCGATCCCTCGAAATCCGGTGGGCTCTCCCTCAGAGTCCCTGATAAGGGATGCAGAACTCTCTATATGAATGATGCTTCCATCCTTTCTGATAATCTCCCAGTTAACGATACGGGCCGGTTTTCCTGTCTGGTATATGTTCTTGAATATCTTGTAGGCCCTTTTGCTGTCCTCCGGGCTCATATAATCTCGGTTGTTCATTCCCATCAATTCATCCCCGGTATAGCCGAGCATTCGGCACAACGCTTCGTTAAAAAAAGTGAAGTTCCCGACAATATCAATCTCATAATACCCATCCTCTATACTTTCGAGAATGGTTCGATATCTTTTCTCCGATTCACGGAGTTCCTTCTCCATCCATCGGCGTGCCGTGATATCACGAATAATACCTCGAAGACCAATGGGCTGATTCCCGGGGTCCTTTACAACGGATACGGACGCCTCTAAATGTCTTCTGACGCCGTCCTTCTTGATAATCTCGAAGTGCAACGCCTTCGCGGGTTTTCCGGTGAGAGTGACCTTCTCAATGGCCTGAGAGACCCTATTTGCCGTCTTCTCATCTGAAAACTGTCGGGTATTCATGCCCATAAGCTCATTCCGTGGATACCCGAGAATCCGGCACAATGAATCATTGAAGAAAGTCAGTTTTCCATCAAGATCACTCTCATAATATCCATCCTCAATAGATTCAAGAATCGTTTGATATCTCTTTTGAAGCCTCCACAAAGACTCTTCCATGCCTTTTCGCTCGGCAATATACTGTTTCAATCGTTCATAGGACGTCCTTAGCTTAGGGCTCCTTTCCCGGGCCTCCATTTCCAAGTCTCTTGTGTATTTTCTGATTTTTTCATCCGCCGCTATGATTTCACGCTCTATTTGTTGAAAAGCATGAGTCACCAGTCCCAATTCATCGTTGGAATCTATTTTAATGGGTTGAACGGAATCCGACTTATTTCTTCCTGTGCCCTGTATCAGAGTAAGGAGTTCCGCGAGCGGTCTTGCCACCCAAAAACTAGTGAAAGTAATCAACAGAAGTATTCCCAACCCGAAAAGGAAAAGGGAAGACCCCACAGTACGGACAATGAGACTTCCCGTCTTCTGAGAAATCAATCCAGTGGGGAATCCCACTCTCACCGCTGCGATGTGATGACCTTCTAAATTAAAGACGGGAATCGTGAAATCATAAAACGCTTCACCTGCTCCGGAATAGATTCGGGAGGTATTTTCAAGGCTTTCGATTCCTGTAAGGACATTCCAATCCGTTATAACTTGATCGTGATTTGATGGCGTGTCATGGAAAAGGATTTTCCCATTGAGGTCGACCACCATAGCATAGGAAATATCACTATGCTGGGCAACTAATTCCCGGCATTTCACATCAAAATCTTTGATCTGGTCTATGGGCGTACCTGACTCCAAGATTTCTTCAAGTTCTGACTTCAGTGTTTCTCCTATAACGAATGTCCTTTCCTTCAAAGCCTCCGAATAGGCCTTCCGAAAAAGAATGCTACTGAAAAAGGTGTTTGCTCCGATGGCGGCACATAAAACCGCGACGGAAATGAAAAGGACTTTAGCTTTTAGGGTAAGACTCATGTAAACATCCCTCCCACATCTCCATCACAGCAGAATCAGGCTTTTTTGCCCTGACTTCAAAAAAAACAGAGATGGGTCTGCTATAGTATAGCATAATATGGTATGTTTTAGCATCCTATAAGAAGCCCTTTTTTCGCCCAATCCAGGCAATAATAGACTTCCCTCCCCGAATACATCTGTAGAACGATCAGTCAATCAGCGCTTGTTCTTCTCCACTGATCATCAGTTACCAAACACCGATTTCTTCCGCCTATTCTATTGGTTTAATGCATGTAGTATCGAGAGAATAGACATGTCGCGGGAGCCAAAAAACACGTTTTATATCTAAATTCAAGATATTAGGCCTATTTGAAGGGGGATTTGCGACATGAGAAAAGGCTAGTATAGATCTTGCGTGGCAAGACCGAATCTCACTAAACAAGCATCAGCCTTCTAAATAAAGACAGGGAGGCCGACCGGCAGGGGTCACTTCCGTCTGGACATATTGTGTTTCTTGAGCAAGGCATACAGCCGTGGCCGTGAAAGACCGGAGATCCGACAAGCTTCTTTTATGTTCCGCTTGGTCTGCTTCATGAGTTCCTTAAGATACACATTCTCGGCGTCATCAACAACATTTTGCCGATATTCTCTGAATGTTCGAAGGGGTCCGGATATAGGCATAACTTTCATAGCAGTCTCCTTTCTTTGATTTTTCGTGTGTAGACTCTATTTATAAACAAAAAACTATGGTTTATCAAGACTCAATTTCAAAGAGAAAGCGTTATGGAAAAGGGAGATTTTCCGTGAAAACAGATCATCCCGATATCGGCCCCTCAGAGTCTTATATCATAGTAAAATATATATTTTCTTATCAAGCAATATATTTCTGATCATATACGACATTTTTTTTAGAAATATGGTGATTGTGGATCTCCAGAAATTCACAATCAAATTTCTGTTTGAGTACTTAATGTATAGTGGATTTTGGAGAGTCCCTAGGCACCATAATACATATTCGAGTCTTTTCCTTGCGCCTTGAGCCCTGCGCCATGAGCCATTTACATACGACATAAGGAGAAGCGACCACCCGTCCTCCGCAGCAAACTACTGCGGAGGATGGAAAGACAATTCGCCTGAGGCGAATAAACGCAGCAGACTTGTCCGCCGGTATTATGGCGGATGCCGCCTTGATGGTGGATCAGGACCTTCTTTGAGTCTTGCCATCGCCTCCCCATTCGGCTATCCTCTCACAGGCCTTATAACCCTTCGAAAAGGCGGCCCATTCCCTTTGTCAAATGGCTATCATCATGAAATGAAATGGACAGGCTAGCCTCAACCTATGGTTCTACTGGTTAATGAGTACCCCAATTTTAGAACCTTTTTAAGATTGGAAGGGTCATGGTGTCTTTTCGGAGTGACTGGCGGGAGGCCTTCGTTATTTCAGGATGTTAGAGAGTGGGGGACCCCCTGGCTTCCCGCTTCAGTGAAGCGTGAAAAACAGTGGAGAGGGGAGGGTTCACCCGGCTCTTACATCCTGAAATGACCAGACCGTGAGACTTGGAATCGGAGAAAAAATACCATGACCTGCATACCTTTAGCATTTATTGGAGGTGTATCAGGATGAAAAGACCCTAGGCAGGACTTATGCGCTCTATAGATCAGAATCTTCTAACCATAGAAAAGTGGCTAGAGCAGGGCCTCAAAGAACTCAGTGTTACGGGAATCTCCGGCGCGGCCAGGGTCTATTTTCTATCCCGATTGTTAACGAAACAGGACGTCCCGAGCCTTGTTGTCCTGCCGAATGCAAAAGAAGCCCATCGGTTCTTTGAAGAACTCAAATTCTTCTTACCGGATATCCTCGCCCTGGCCGATCCTGAAGAGAGAAGGCTCTATGACTTCCCGATCTATGATATATCTCCACTGGCCGGACTGACTCCACACAGGGATGTCGTCACCCGCCGTCTCCAAGCCCTTTTCGCTCTTACCTCTGAGAAAAACCCGATCGTCATCACTTCGGTGGAATCGCTCATCCTCAAAATCATGCCCAAAGAGGCCCTGATAGACGCCCTTGAATACCTGGAGGTCGGAGAGGAAGTGGAAAGAGAGGGATTGCTGCAACGCCTTCAAATAGATGGATATTTGCGAACGTCTCTTGTGGAAGAAACAGGGGATTATTCTGTTCGGGGTGGAGTCATCGATATATTCCCGCCTCTCTATTCCCAGCCCATCCGATTGGAATTCTGGGGAGACCGAATTGAATCCATTCGTCACTTTGATTCCGTTGGCCAGAGGTCCACAGAACACCTGAAAAATATGATTCTCCTACCTGCAAATGAGATCATCATGGATCGCCACAACATCCAGAGAGCCAGATCCATGGGCCGGCTTCCCAACGGGTTTCAAGATGGGCTTTTTTTCCCGGGACAAGAGGCATGGTTGAACCACTTCTATTCTTCCCTCGATACCATATTCGACTTTTTCCCAAAAGATGGCCTTCTCATTCTTGTGGACCCCCACCGGATAAAGGGGGAGAACACCCGGTTCCAAGCCAAGTTTTTCAAAGACGTGGAAAGATTTCGGCAAGATGCGGAAGAAAGGGAGAGTCCTTTTCCTGAAATCGATGGACTTATCCTGTCCCAGGCGGACCTCGAACGGATTCTCGAATCATATCAATGCATTGCCTTCAGTGAACTGCCCATTGAAATACAGAGCCCATCCGCCAAACACCTCCATATCAAAGGGACCTATCCGGTCGATGAGGAACTTGAAGTGAATGTTTCCGGCAGAGGAAGAGTCTCCATGGCACCCCTGGCCGAAAAAATCTCCAAAGCGCTGGATCTGGATTCTAAGGTGATACTGGTTTGTAGGACGGAGCAGCAGGCTGGCAGACTGAAGGAAATCCTTCACAACTACGGAGTAGAGGTGGAGGAGCAAGTAGACCATTGGGACATGCTTTCTAGCGGAAAGGGCCTTAGTATTTGTCTGGGGCGCCTTTCCAAAGGCTTTGCCTGGCCTGATTTGGGCATTCAAGTAATCAGTGAGGATGAGATCTTCGGCTCAAAGAGATCCCGTTCAAAAGCTCCTCTAAGAGCAGAATCAGAGGCCATGAGCCTTACCGGCTTCAGCCAGATTCATGTGGGAGACCTGGTGGTCCATCAGGATCACGGCATAGGCCAATACGGGGGTCTGTGTAAAATGGAGATCGCCAGGAAGGTCAACGACTTTATTCTCATCAATTATGCTCATCATGATAGGCTCTATATTCCTGCGGATCGAATCAGCGTCCTGCAAAAATACGTTGGAGCCGACGAAAAGAATCCCAAACTGGATCGTCTGGGAGGACAATCCTGGGACTTGGCCAAGAAGAAGGCCAAGAAATCCATCCAGAACATTGCCAGACAGCTGGTGGAAACATATGCCCTGAGAATGCACCAAAAAGGATATGCCTTCTCCCGACCCGACAACTATTTCAGGGAATTCGAGGCCACCTTTGAGCATGAAGAGACACCCGATCAGATCAAGGCCATTGACGATGTCCTGTCTGATCTGGAATCGGAAAAGCCGATGGACAGGCTGATATGTGGGGATGTGGGCTTTGGAAAGACTGAAGTGGCGATCAGGGCCTCCTTTAAGGTCTTCTCGGAAGGCAAACAGGTGGCCCTTCTTGTCCCTACGACGGTCCTGGCGGAACAGCATTATGAGACCTTTCGCGAAAGGATGTCTCCTTACCATGTAGAGGTCCAGGTCGTGAGTCGATTCAAGACCAGGACCGAGCAGAAAGAGATTCTGGCAAGGGTCCGATCAGGCAAGACAGACATCCTGATCGGGACCCATCGCATCCTGCAGAAGGATGTAAGTTTCAGAGATTTGGGCCTCCTGATCATCGACGAAGAACAGCGTTTTGGTGTTAAGCAAAAAGAAACACTAAAAAAATACCGCGCACTCGTGGATGTCCTGGCGTTGACAGCCACTCCTATCCCCAGGACTCTACACATGTCCTTGATGGGTGTAAGAGACCTGTCTATTATCGAAACACCGCCGGAAGACCGACTGGCCATCCAGACTTATATCTCCCCCTATGACGAGGCAACCATCACTCGTGCGATTGAGTTCGAACTGGATAGAGGGGGGCAGATCTTTTTTGTCCATAACAGGGTACAGGACATTGAAGAGATTACTCACCGACTGGTTGAGCTTGTCCCACATGCCAGGTTCGCTACAGCCCACGGACAAATGAAGGAAAAGGATTTGGAGATGACCATGATTCGCTTTCTTCGAAGGGAGATAGACGTCCTGGTCTGCACCACTATCATCGAATCCGGACTCGACATTCCTTCCACGAATACGATTATCATCAACGATACGGATCGTTTCGGTCTCTCCCAGATCTACCAGTTAAGGGGGAGGGTCGGTCGATCCAAGGAGACTGCCTATGCCTATCTCCTTTTCTCCGATGGATCACAACTGACCCGGCAAGCCGAGAAAAGACTCAAAGCCCTAATGGATTTCTCCCATTTGGGTGCGGGCATTCATCTTGCTCTTCATGATCTCAAAATAAGGGGAGGCGGCAATATCCTCGGATTCACCCAGGCCGGGCATATTTCTGCTATCGGTTACGAACTCTATATGCAAATGATTGAGCAGGCCGTGGCGGAATTAAAGGGAGAAGAATGGCAAGAGGAAATCGATCCGGAAATCAATGTGGATATACCGGCTTTCATCCCGGAGGATTTCATATTGGATATTGATGTCAGATTGAACCTGTATCGCCGTTTATCCGGTCTACGTGAAAACATGGAACTGAAGGCCATTACCGAAGAAATAGAGGATCGTTTTGGTCCTCCATCCCCGGAGGTCTCCAACCTGCTGAGCGTGATGTCGGTCAGGTTACTCCTCAAAAGAATGAATATCATCCGCCTGGATGTCACTCATGATACTCTCGTGTTGCTCTTCTCGTCGACATCTGACCTGGAAACAAAAAAAGTCGTCAAATGGGTGCAGCGAAATCCAAAGAAATCCCGGTTTCTGTCCGAGCAGAAAATGATGATCAGGATCGATAAGGAGACGGCACTCGACGCCCTTCAAGAGGTGGAGAAGATTCTTCATGAGATTCTCTTGACCACATGAGGAGGCTTAAAGTCCGGGCAATCTGTTCGGCCTTTACTCGAAAAGAGAGTGGACTGTTCGAGTTCGCGATCGGAAGTGCATAGTTAGGAAAGGTGGCGAGATCTTTTCTTCGATTCCGAAGCTCCCGGCCTGGTCATTTCATATGGTTATGGACGGGTGAGGCCTCCCCCCTCCGCTGTTCTCCCCGCTTCAAAGAAGCGGGAATCCAGGGGGTCCCCCATTCCATAACCACATGAAATAACGAAGGCCTCCCGCTAGTCACTCCGAAAAGATCTCGCCACCTTTCCTCAGTTGAATGCCAATCCTCGTTACTGAACTCACAGATTCTCATGAGAATCCTCAAATAAGGAACCCCAGAACCAGAAACCCTCAGTCTCATCATTCTACCCCTCTTTTCGCCCTGTCCGGCCCCTCCTCCGCAGCCCGCCCTCCATAGCAAGCTATTGCGGCGGACGGGTAGGCTGCTGCGAAGGATGGATAGGCTTACTCGGAGGACTGTATAAAGAGGATAGATCGACCCCTGGTCTTGGTCCAAGGCGAATAAAGAAAAACATAATAAGCCATATCTAAGCATATAATAGCTTTATTTCCATAGCCTATGTCACCAATTATTTGTGATTATCAACACACTAATCCCCCATTACCGAACTGTAATTATACTTGCAATATCCCATATAACTGCTAGACTAAAAAGTTCGAGTAATTTGTCCCTTGTGCTTGTGTTTCACAGAGCGGTTCGGGGTCATCTATATGCTGAAGCAGTCTTTTTGTCTCATTGTAACGATCTGCCTGATCCTATCTGGTTGTGATATCTTTGACCATTCGGAAGAAAAGGCGATAATCACTGTCGGGGATCGGATTGTGAATGAGGCTGAGTTGAAAAGAGATATCATCGATTTGACCTCTGGAACGGGACTCACGGATCAGTCCGTCAAAGAGATCATGGATTCTCTGATCAGCAGACTGGTGGATGACTATCTGGTTTTAGAATACGGCAGGCAAAACGGCATCACCATTTCGGAACAAGAGCTGGAATCTGCGGTCGAAGACGCAAAGGAAGGCTACCCGGAAGAAAAGGTCTTCCAGGAAATGCTGCTCCACAGATATCTGGATTATGAAGAATGGAAAGAAGGATTGAGACGACACCTCCTGATCAGAAAAATAATCGAAAAGACATATGAAGGTATCCCCCCGAATACGGACGAAGAGATCAAGGCATACTATGTTTCTCATGAAACAGAATTCACACAGCCTGCAATGGTGAAGTTCAGTCAGATTGTGACTCCTAGCGAGGATGAGGCTAAAGGTCTCCATGAGCGTCTCCTGAAGGGAGAACATCTTGATGACCTGGCGAGACAGTATTCCACAGCACCTGAGGCTGAGGATGGTGGTAAAGTCGGCTGGATTCCTCAAAACGCACTGGACGAATCCATGGACGAGGCATTATCTTCATTGCCGGTAGGGGAAATAGGCCCTGTCGTGAAGACATCCTATGGTTATCACATATTTCGGGTAGACGCCAAACGCCCTGAAGGGCCTAAGAGTCTTCAAGAAGCACGGGATGAGATTGAGACAATTCTTATCCTCCAAAAACAAGAGGTTCTATACAACAACTGGATTGTCCGGTTAAGGGAGCTTTTTCCTGTCAGAATTAACCATGAGCTGTTAAGAACATTGGAGTTCGGATAAATGAATACAATGAGATTAATCACCATATCACTCTTATCGGCTGTCATTGTAGCAGGGACCCCTTATCACGGGTGGGCCTCCGAGACCCTCAACAGAATAGTGGCCCGTGTCAACGATGATGTAGTCACCCTACATGAATTGAACAAAAGGATTTTGCAAGCGACTGGTTCGACGGCCGATGATCTTAAGGCTGCAGACGATGAGGCGTTCATTGAAGTACGCAGAAAGGTTCTCGAGATGATGGTTGACGAGAAGTGCGCTGAAGAGAAAGTTCAAGAGCTTGAGATTGAAGTCACGCCAAAGCAAATTGACGCCTACATCGAAGACATGAAGAAAGAGAACCACTTGACACAAGAAGACCTGGTGGCCATGCTGAAGGCAGAGGGGGTGACATATGAAGAGTATCGGAATGATGTCAAGAAAAACTTTGAGCACGATAGACTGATCAGTGATCAAGTCACGGGAAAGATTATCATTCGAGAGGAAGAAATCAGGCAATATTACGAGGAACATAGTGCGGATTTTGCCACTGAGGAGAGCGTCCATTTAGCTGGAATGATTATTGCCTCGAATAATACTGATGAAGCAGAAGCAGTTTTGGCCAAGCTAAAGAATGGGGAAGACCTCGATGAGCTTGTCGATCTGGGCACACTCAAAACGGATCAATTGGATCCCGAACTCAAGAATGTTGTTGAGACATTGAATGTCGGGGAAGTGAGTGAATTGATTTTCAGACCAAACGGTATTCAGATTATCAGGCTCCTGGAAAAACATGAAAAAGGTGTTGAGCCCCTTGAGGCGGTAAGGGACATCATTCATAAGACCCTATACGAAGAGGAAGCCAATAAGAAATATGCGGCTTGGGTTGAAGACCTCCGCAAGCAGGCCTACACGAAAATAATCTTTTAGGAGTAATTGAGAACTTTCTCTCGCCGGGCGTTTTTCAAAGGTCTCGACGCCTATCCTGGACCTACCTGAAAGGTGAGACTGTGCTGCTGGCACCATGCAGGCATCGACGTTATATGCCCGTCAGGGGATAGGGTTAAGTTTGGGGCATTTGTGTCAGGAATGGACCTAGAGGAAAACAGAAAAGAAGACGAAACAGATGACACAGTGGAGCCGGAAACGGTATCCGGGCTAGGGGCACTGTTAAAAGAGGAAAGGGGAAAAAAGGGACTGAACTATGAGCAGATTTCTCAGATTACCAAACTCAGAGTGCATGCCCTGGAGGCCCTGGAAAACGAAGCCTGGCATCTTCTTCCCCCGCCCGTTTTTGTCAAAGGCTTTATCAAGTCTTATGCCAAGGCACTCGGTTTGGGGGAAAGCGAGTTTCTCGACCTGTATCACAGGGCTATATCCCACGATACGGCATCCTCTCCACAGATGATTTCTCCGCCCAAGAGAACCAGGAAAGGGCTTATTTTTGTATTGATAGCGCTGTTCGGGCTTTTGGCTTTTTCACTCATTCTTTGGATGGGGAAGCCCTCTCCAAAACCTGCGACCGACCAAGCCGGGAAAGAATCCCCATCAAAGATTCTGCAACGGATTGAAAAAAAGGCCGAACCCATGCTTCCAAGAAGTGGACTGGAGTATCAAGATAAAGAGCCGGAGGCTGCGGCCATACTCGAAGGGTCATCGAAACCCGACCTTGAACCGCTTCAACTGGAAGAAAAACCCGATGAATCTACCAAAGCAGAGGTTTCTCTCACGGTACCCGTCACTGTCTCACCGACAGTCACAGAATCGTTTGTACTCACAGGACGAGCCCATTCGGAAACATATGTGAAAATCTATGTTGATGACAGGGCACCGAAGGAATATATGTTTAGACCCGGCAGCAAACCGCAGTGGGAGGCCAAGAAAGGCTTCTATGTGATGGTGGGAAATGCTTCCGGTATTGAGTTTGATTTGAACGGAAAAGCATATCGTAATCTCGGGAAGGAGGGGGACGTGGTCCGTTTGAGACTTCCCGAGGATTTTAATAGACAGATACTCGAGGAGTAAATTGAAAAACATATTGGAAATATTTGAAGAAAGAGGCTTCATCGAGCAGGTCACTGACAGGGACCTTTTGTGGAAACTCACTGAGAATCCCATCGTTTGCTATATTGGTTTTGATCCTACGGGTAGCAGTCTCCATGTGGGAAGTCTTGTCCCCATTATGGCTTTAGCCCATATGCAAAAGGCAGGGCATACACCCATCGCCCTTATGGGAGGGGGGACAACTCTCGTAGGAGATCCGAGTGGAAAAACAGAGATGCGCCGGATGATGAGTAGAGAAGAGATTGAGAAAAACGCGGAGGGAATTAAGAGACAACTCAGTCGATTCATCGATTTTAGCCCCGGCAAAGCCCTCATGTTGAATAACGCTGACTGGCTCGTCGATCTGTCTTACATCGATTTCTTGCGAGACATTGGCCGCCATTTTAGCGTAAACCGAATGCTCGCCGCCGAGAGCTACAAGATCAGAATGAAAACCGGTCTCAGTTTCATTGAATTCAACTACATGCTTCTGCAGGCCTATGACTTTTGGCACTTGTTCAGAGATCATAATTGCAGCCTCCAGATGGGAGGAAATGATCAGTGGGGAAATATCCTGGCTGGTGTTGACCTGATAAGGCGTTTGGAAGGAGAAATGGTCCATGGCATGACATTTCCTCTCATGACAACATCGGGCGGCATCAAAATGGGAAAAACACACAAAGGCTCCGTCTGGCTTGATCCGGAATTAACGACCCCCTATGAGTACTACCAGTATTGGATTAATCAGGATGACAGGGATATAGCGCGCTTTCTGGCCCTATTCACCTTTCTGCCCATGGAAGATGTCCGAAGACTTACCTCTTTAAAGGGGGAGGAGATCAAGAATGCAAAAGAAGTTTTGGCGTATGAAACAACCAGACTATGCCACGGAGCGGATGAGGCGGAAATGGCGCGGAACGCGGCTCGACTATTATTTGGAGAGGGTATAGCGGGATCCTCTAAATCTGTTCCCACCTATTCCCTGGAGCCGGGAGAATTTGAGAATGGCATCCCGGCCTACCTACTCTTTGAAAGAAGCGGTCTCTGCAAAACCAGAGGAGAGGCTCGACGGCTGATATCTCAAGGGGGCGCATATGCTAACGACATGAGGATTAAGACGTATGACCAAATCCTTGACCTGAACGATATGGTAGATGACACTATCTTGTTAAGGGCCGGCAAAAAAAGGTATCTGAAAATCACCTTCGGATAGCCCTTGACTCATCTTCAATAGGGATACAACACATTATAGGATAAAAATCCATCGCCCGATGACGAAAAAAAAGAACACATACTCTGTGCCTGAAGAATCAACTGACAAGCTTGAAGACTCTGTGGAAATGGCCCGGATCGCCCCGGTCTTTCAACCCGAAGATAAGTCCCTGGTTCCCTATGACCCCCTTCAGCTCTATTTGTCCGAGATCAAGAATTTCAGATTGCTAACCAGGGAAGAGGAAAAGGAGCTGGGCATTCTCGTGAGGGAGAAGAATGACAAAGAGGCGGCATACCGCCTCGTCACGTCCAACCTTAGACTGGTGGTCAAGATTGCCATGGATTTCCATCGCTACTGGACCAAGAGCCTTCTGGATCTCATTCAGGAAGGCAATGTGGGTCTCTTGCAGGCCGTCCGAAAATTCGACCCCTACCGCGAAATAAAATTTTCCTATTATGCCTCTTTCTGGATAAAGGCATATATGCTGAAGTATATCATGGAAAACTGGAAGCTGGTCAAAATAGGGACCACACAGAACCAGCGCAAACTCTTCTTTAACCTTTCCAAAGAGCGGGACAAACTCATAGCTCAGGGTTATGAACCGGAGGCTCGGCTGCTGGCAGAACGTCTTGACGTCAAGGAAGAAGAAGTTACGGAGATGAGTCAACGCCTGAGAGGAGGTGAAGTTTCCCTTAACGCCCCTATCAGCCACGACGGCAAGGATGTGTTCGGCTCTTTCCTCCCCAACCCGGATGAGGTAGCGATTGACGACCAACTGTCTGAAAATGAAGACAGGGATCTGCTCCTCAAGAAATTGGCCGAATACAGGGAAACCCTCTCCGGAAAAGAGCTGGATATCTTTGATAATCGTATCATGGCTGAAAAGCCTTTGACTCTACAGGAGCTTGGGGATAGATATCATATATCCCGTGAGCGAGTGAGGCAGATTCAGGAGAGAATTGTCAAGAACATAAAGGAATGGCTTATAAAAGAAATTCCCGACTTTGAAGAGGATTTCTCTGATTTCATTAGATAGTGTCCATCCAGAAATGAAATTTGGGCACGAGCTAGTTTCCAATTCAGAAGTGGATAATTTTTTACAAGTTCAAGGAAATCAAGGGATTGTACGGAGACGTGCATATGGTACGTCGCACAAGCAATCCCGCAGATTGACGTAGAAATTGTGAAAAAGGGTCATTTCTGGATGGAAACTAGATAGAAAGACAGAATATGACAATGAATTTTAGGTTGATCGCATATCTTACTCTGAGTCTCGTGCCGGGCGCAGTTTTCGCCTGCGCCGGGATCAATTCGGTCCTTCCCTCGGGGGAGGAGTTTACCACGGTACTGTCTGAACAGCAGGATAAGGAGAACATCGAGTGGAAAGAGAATGGGCTCCATGTAGCGTATGCAAATTTCTCCATGGCCTCAATGCTCATGAAACAAGGCCGCCCCATTGAAGCAAAGACTTATCTGGAAGCGGCGCTTGAACAAGACCCTGGTTCGATCTATCTCAATCAAAAGATGGCGTTCCTTCTTAAGGGATTGAAGGATTACAAGGCTGCTGCCGAGTATGCCCAGAAGAGCATTGATCTCGACCCTGATAACATGGAAAATCGAATCATAGTGGCTGAAATCTATGAGGAGTCGGGGGAAAAAGAATCGGCCATAAACGAATACATGAAGATATTGGTCTTTGACCCTGACCTTCAAAAAGCAAGGATTGCGCTCGCAAGTATCTATATAAGAGATGGGCAATATCTCTCCGCGCTGAAGCACCTGGACATACTCATAGAGCAAGATCCCCTTATGCTCATGGCTCATTACTACCGGGCGCGGATCCATCTTGAATTGGGGGATCTCGCTGAGGCGGAAAAGTCCTATCTTGAGGTTCTGAAACTGGACGACCGAGTAGAGCCCGCCCTCTTTGATCTGGGTAGTCTGTATGAACAGATGCCTGATAAACAGGAGGACGCAGCAGAAATCTACGAAAAGCTTCTGAGCTTGAATCCCGATGACCTCATGACAAGAGAGAGGCTTATCGAAGTCTATTACAAACTTGGCCGGGAGGAGATGGTTCAGGAGCAAATCGAGAGAATGAAAAGACAGATAAAACCCGGAGATCCCCTTCGTCGCATCCTCGGTCTTATCTATCTCAGACACGGCAAACTGGATGAGGCCGTCGCAGAATTCTCTTCGATCATCTCTCTTTGGCCAAGAGATGATGAGACCCGGTATTATCTGGCTGCGGCCTATGAAGAAAACCAAGACCATGACGAGGCCCTCTATCACTTTGGGTTGATCAGAAAAGAGTCACGAACCTTTGTCGACGCCCAAATCCACATCGCTTATATTCTTGAGAATCAGGAGAAATATGATGAGGCCATAGAAAGCCTTCAGAAGGCTGTTGAAGTCGACAAAAGGAGAAATGAACCCTACATAATTCTGGCCGATGTCTTTTGCAGAAAAAAGGAATATGGAAAGGCCGTGGAGATCATAGAAAAGGGGCTGGAACAGAACGACAGAGATACAGATCTCATTTATCACCTTGGTCTCACATTGGATAGAGCGGGTCAAAAAGAAGAAGGGCTCCAGCAAGTGAAAAGGGTGCTGGAGATAGACCCGAATCATGCACGTGCCCTCAATTATATCGGCTACACCTATGCGGAGCAGGGACGTAGACTGGATGAGGCCATGGAATTGATTAAGAAAGCTCTAGAATCTGAACCGGATAGCGGATTATTCATAGACAGCCTGGGTTGGGTCTATTACCAAAAAGGGGATTATGATGAGGCACTGCGCTCCCTGGAAAAGGCCGTTTCACTGGAGCCTGATGAACCCGAGATTATTGAGCATCTCGGGGATGTCTATTTCATGAAAACTCAATACAAAAAATCCCTTGAGATGTATCAAAGAGCTCTCTCTCTGAACCACAATGACAAAGACAAGTTGAAACAAAAAATAGAAGAAACCACAAAGTTATTGGAATAATATGGTTAATATCTGCTGATCGAATGTCTCCTTACCACGCCCTCCTGTTTCCTCATCGCCTCACCCTCTCAACGAAGAGCAGGACACCCTTGCGTCTATTCTTTCCAATACTCTTTTTTCTCTTCCTTTTGTGTAGCTGTGCAACTCTGTACAAAACCTCGTCGCACCCCCCTCTCAGCGAACAGGATGTGGAGACTGTCCTTTCCGGGATTCTGGAGCAGGAGAGCAGGGTATTCTCCTGCTACATGAATGGCCGGCTAACCGTCAAGAACTGGATCTGGAATTCAGACTTCAATATTCTCATCGTGGGGACAAAAGAACCCTACAGGATAAAGATCGAGGTCACTCATCCATGGGGTCAGCCGATTGTCCATGTCTTGTTCGATAGAACCACCCTCCAAGTGCTTTCTTTCCAGGAGGAAAGACTCTACATTGGCGCCTTTACCGCCGAGACTCTATCAGAGTTTTTTCCCGGAAATTTCGATACCGACTTGATCTGGTCTGTCCTCAGAGGGCATCCAACGCTTTTTAAATATCAGAGAGCTATATCCCTAGAATCTGACCAGGTCAGCCTCCTCGATGACAAAGAGGATGTTGTGGAAATCATAGACATTCGTCCTGACAACCTGCTACCCAGGCAAGTCTCCTACCCACAACAGAATATCAATATGGTCTTTTCAGATGTTCAAGAAAATCAAGGGATCCGTTATGCCCGTAAAATAAAGGTCAAGAACACGAAAAAGAAGGGAAGTCTGGTGATTGAAAACAAAGAAATAGGGTTCAACAGGGCATTTCCGGAACAGATCTTTTTCATTGAAAAGCCACCGTTGTTTGAGACGTTCTATCTGGATGACCTTCAAAAATCAATGAACAATGACCAGTGATCAATGACCAGTGATCAATGATCAATGATCAATGATTAATGATTAATGAATCATCCTCCATCAAAATCCACCATCAAATCTGTTGATTGGCAATAATACTCAAGGTTTTTGGCAATCCCTGGGCATCAGCGTTCTACCCTCCAATCGTTGACATCGGTCGAACACACTTTCGGGGACCCTGCCCCAATGGTCCATGATCCTTGGGTTTTCTCTCAATAGCGAGTCTGATCAATTCCAAGAGATGATGATCATCCCGTCCGTTCCTCAAGGGGCCCTTAATATCGATCTCTTCCTCAGAGAAAAGGCAGCCTCTCAAATGCCCTTCGGCGGTTAAACGCAAACGATTACACATGGCACAGAAGTGATTGCTCATAGCCCCGATAAATCCGATTTCCCCTTTTCCACCCTCCAAGGTGAATCTCTCAGCCGGGCCGTCAAGGGGGCTCGGCCCGATGGGTCTTAGATCACCTAACGTCTGGATCATCCTTCGGATGTTATCTGTGGAAATAAACTTGTCAGAGTTCCAGCCGCTATTCTCACCCACGGGCATATATTCGATGAAGCGGACATGATAGGGCTTTTCCAGTGTTAACCGTGCAAAATCCAGAATTTCATCATCGTTGACGTCTTTAATGACCACCACGTTAATCTTGATAGGGTCAAGACCCACCTTTTCTGCTTCCTGGATACCCTCCCAGACAGGGGCAAACAAGTCCCGCCCCGTAATAAGAGAAAAGCGCTCAGGCCTCAAAGAATCGAGACTTATATTGATGCGACTGATTCCACATTCCTTGAGATCTTCAGCAAATTCCTTAAGCAGGACACCATTGGTGGTCAATGTGACTTCATTCAAGCCTTCCACGCTGTTCAGCTCTCTTAGAAAATCGATGAGCCCCTTTCGAACCAGAGGTTCTCCGCCGGTCAATCTGATTTTACGAATACCCACTTGAACGGAAAGCCTGACGATGTGAAGGATCTCCTCATATCTGAGGATTTCATCATGGGGAACGAAATCAATCCCCTCATCGGGCATACAATAGGTACACCTTAGGTTACAGCGATCAGTCACCGACAGACGCAGATAATTGATCACCTGTTTGCTCTTGTCTATTGATTTATCCATGACTACTCTTCTCTGAACAACATCTCCTGTCTATCTTCGGGATGAGGTCTACTACCCGGCTCGGCGATTCCCGGAACCTCGCCCTTGAAAAAGTAGCGATTAAACAGCCTGTTAAAATCTGTCCAGTCCCCCTCCTGTTGATCCTTTTCCATAAAGCGGCCCAACCCGTTTATCTTGGCATCCAGATCGTCTATCAAATGAAGGGCAAAGGCCTCCAGGAATTTGGGCCTCTTTGGTGAGCCGAATTCATGCTCTCCATGATGGCTGAGTATCAGGTGTTTCAACAACATGGAAAGGTCTTGAGGAAAGTCCTTCATGTCGGATAACATCTCGTCTATCATCCCTACGCCTAACGCTAGGTGGCCGAGGAGCCGGCCCTCATCCGTATAATCGATTGTAGTATTAAACTTCAGTTCTCTCGTCTTCCCTATATCGTGTAAGAACCCGCCTGTCCACAGAAGATCCCTGTCCAGTTCCGGATAGTGCTCCGTAACCGATCCAATCATTTCGCACACTGAAAGGGTATGCTCCAGAAGCCCTCCGATATAGCTGTGGTGAAAACCCTTGGCTGCCGGCGCTTTCCTGAACTGCGCAACAAATTGGCGATCAGTAAGAAACCGGTCAATGAGTTTCTTGAGATGAGGATTTCCGATTTCCTTGGCCATCTGTTTCAACGCCGTCATCATCTTGTTGACATCCCTGAGCGTTGCTTCCAGGAAAAGTGCGGGGTCTACACTCTCTTCTGTGACCCGGAGGGTTGAAAGCGTCAGTTGAACTTGATCTCGGAAGGAACCCGCGTGACCCTCCACATCCAGAATATCCCCCTCCACAAAGATCGAGGAAAATTCCTCTGCTCTATCCCACATGCGGGCCTCAATATCTCCGGTACGGTCGGCAAGTGTGAGGCTCAGAAACGGATCTCCCTTCTTGGTCATGGCCAGCCTCTTCATCTTGGCCAAATAGAGACCGCTTATCCGGTCGTCGACCTTGATATCCTTGACCCACAGTCGTGATGTGTGCCGTTCTTCAGCGAGGTTCTTCTTTTCAGTCATCAAAATCCCCTTCCGGTCCTTTACCGGAGATGATGCCTGCTGCCCTTTTTCTTATCTTGTCCTCTGTCCATTCACCTGGGTCTTCGATTCCGGCGACTTTCGGTCCCAAATCATAGGAGCCTGCGTTAAGAATCGCCTCCATGGCCAAGGGGGCTGTGTCTTTGGCATGAAAGACGTTACTCAGAAGATCAAAGACAAAATCTTCCACGCCTTTGCACATCCGTTCCCGGATATCCCGCCCTTGACCCAACAGCCTGTTTTCAAAGGGAAGGTTGAGCTTCTTGTAGTTACCACCCTTTATGTCCTTTGATCGAGCGTATTCCACCATCTCAGTCCACAGAGTCTCTGTCATACCCTCTTCCGGCATTTTCACAAACTCTCCGTCATCATCTAAGAAGGCGTTTCCGTATTCATTGACCTTGACTCCCCATGTAATCATCTGCAGTGCGGTGGCCACATTGGCTTTGGTCGTATTCGTCTCCTCAGCGATCTTTCGAAGCCTCTCGGAACTGTTCCCAGAGGTTCCATGCTGAGCGCCCGACACCTTATATTTCTCCAGGGCATCATGGATTTCTCTTGTAAGAGAGACCTGGATCCCTTGATCACTGGCCTCTATACCATGGGTCGTCCCATTATTAAGGGCTATCCAATCAGGAAATATCTCATGGGCATTCAGTCCTTGAATCAAGAAAAGGGCCTCGTCAACCGTGGAAAGGCCTTCCTTACCCTTGATTTCACCCACCTCTGTCTCATAGCCGGCCCATGTGGGCACATAAGGACTCAAGGCAAGATTGGCGAGGAGGTTTTCGTCATCGGGCAGGTGTGAGGCATCAATCGCGATGGAGGTGACACCGGCATCAAACAGGGAAGGAATCTCTGTCTTTGCGGCCTCCACATCCCCAGCACTCTTGATCCCGTAATGATCGGCATGAATGGCCACCGGGATGGTAATCCCCAATTCATTACACACCGCATCCACCTGTCTGGCCAGGTTCCAAAAGTTTACGGCACAATAGGCGCCTCCACCCCCCTCCGACTTGGCGATTTCAATGATGATGGCCGCATTGGCCCTCTGGGCCGCCTGAAGTGTGCCGCGGATCACAAAATGATTTCTCCCGTTAGCGGCAATCGTCATGGCTTTTCCTTTGGCTATCATGCCGCGGTCAATGACTTTCCCACTGACGATCAAAGCCTTTGAATGGGGAAACAATCGAGTGATATTGGGTGGACGCCCGATTTCCAAAGCCTTTACAAATTCCGGAGTCAATTCTTGTTTCTCTAAACTCATCCTTTCATCCTCCCCCTCTTTGGATTGATTATTGATGATTGTCTATTTGGCTATTCACTCTTGTCGTTTGAATATTAAAGGTTGAACATCGACTATAATCATGGCCCGGTTCGCTGGTCACCATTCACCCCACTCAGTCGTCAATATCCAATATTGAATCTTGAATCCTTAATCTCGCTGTGGCTCGACAATGACCTTGATGCACTCATTCTCCACTGGAGAGCAGACAGCCTGAAAACCCTTTCCCCCATCTGCCAGAGCCATTCGATGGGTAATCAGCTCGCCTACGGGTACAGCGCCCGCACGGATGAGCCTAAGGGCGGTATCACAATCTCTAGGGCTTCCTCCGTAACTGCTGGTCAGAGTTACTTCTTTTCTCCAGAAGGTATCGTTAATCGTTCCAGGGAGGGTCATTCCTTCGGATGCCCCAGCAAAAAAGAGTACCGTTCCTCCCCTTTCCACTGTCTGGAGCGCCAAAGGGATGAATCCTTCAAAACAGATAATCACGAGATCCGCGAGATACCCCTCATTGACGTCTCTCAGCCTATCCATCAACGTATCCGTCGCTTCAAACGTGACATGCGCACCGAGGCACTTTGCCTTCTCCAGACGAAAAGGGATCGTGTCCGCGCCTATGACCAGCCCGGCCCCCAGAGCACGGGCCAGACTGACATGTAGCAACCCGGATATCCCACAGCCCAAAACTAACACGGTCTGTCCCGGTTTCAGTCCGGCATGCCTCTGTCCCCTACTCACACAGGCCAAGGGTTCCATGAAAGAGGCATCCTCAAATGATACACCATCAGGTATCCTAAAGACGCCGCGGTCCACGTTAATGGCAGGAATCCTCACATATTCAGCAAATCCACCCGGATCAAAATGGGTTCCTCTTAACAAGGTCTCACATACTGTATGGTGACCCTTGAGACAATAATGACATGTATTGCACGGTACATGATGAGTAGCTGCCACCCGGTCCCCTTCCTCGTACCCTTCTACATCCTTACCGACAGAGACGATCTCTCCTGTTACTTCATGTCCAAGCACGAGTGGGACTTTGTCCCGCCTGTACCATTCTATTACGTCACTGCCGCATATTCCGCTGGCCATCACCCGCAACAGCATTTCATCGGGTCCAATCCTGGGGACCGGGACCTGTTCAAGCCGGACATCATGGTTACTGTAATACAGCAGCACGCGCATTTTGAGATTTTCAGGCATCTTTCACACTCGGTGTCGGTCCATTGGTCTTTTCATATTGATCAATCCTTGACGTCGCCTGTGGCGACGCCAACCAGTCATTTCGAATTCGATAGGCTCCTCCCCATACGGAGCTAACACTCTGATGGCTCTCACAAACGACTCAACTCCATATCGTTACTGTTCATGAGGACTGGTCAGAGGTCATGAATCATCGCATATAAAATCTATACCGCTTCGGTTCACGTTATTCCACTTCGCTCCGCCGGATGGTTTCAAAAAGATCAACAGCCTGTTTCGGTGTCGCCTTATCATGGATAATCGCATTCAACGCCCTCATCATGGCCAAGGGATGGGGATGCTGCCAGACATTTCTTCCTAAATTGACTCCGATAGCGCCCTTCTGCATGCCGTCATACACGAAGTCAAAAACCTCAAGTTCTGTTTCACACTTGGGGCCACCGGCTATCACAACCGGGACAGGGCATCCATTGGTCACTTTCTCAAAGTCTTCGGCAGCATAATATGTTTTGACGATCTTTGCTCCTAATTCTGCAGCAATACGACAAGACAGGGCCAGGTATCGCGATGTTCTCTTTTCAAGCTCTTTCCCGACAGCGGTTACCGCCATGACAGGAATCCCGTAATCCTCGCATTCGTTTATGAGGGCAGCCAGGTTCTCGAGACTCTCCTTTTCGTATTCACTTCCCACAAAGACGGAAATGCCGACCGCCGCCACATTGAGGCGGATCATCTCTTCGACGGAAGTGGTAAGGACCTCATTGGCCAAATCTTTTCCGACCACACTCGTCCCACCTGAGACCCTCAGGATAATTGGGGTTTCATCATCCGGATCCACGGCTGAGCGCAGAACACCCCTTGTGACAAAGAGACCATCGGCATAAGGAACCAAATCTTTGATGGTCTCCCCCGGCCTCTCCAGACACCTCGTGGGGCCCTGAAAGTAGCCATGATCGATGGGAAGAAACTGGCAGTGCCCGTCCTCCCTGATCAGCCGGGAAAGTCGATTCCTCATCCCCCAATCCAGGTTTTCCCCGCCCTTTATTCCTTTTCCTTTCATACTCACCCTCTCGGTTTCCGGCATCTCCGAGAGATTCCTGGCATCTAAAATCTCTCCTGCATCAGCCATCTTTCTCTCCTTCCTCGTAAGGTCGAATTTTTCATTATGCCTTGGCACTGAGTACTAGTGTCGTGTCTCAGAATTAACTTGAATAATAAGTACCTGTTGCACAGATTCAAAGG
>CAZFMX010000051.1:5848-23853 GCA_964520425.1 uncultured Desulfobacteraceae bacterium | reverse complement strand
CTCACGAATATCTTCTGATTCATACTCCGGCACTGTTCTGCCGGAATAGGGTTGAGCGGCGATCTGAGCAGATCTGCGAGTGATCTTATCGATCATTCGTTTTGCATAAGTAGGAGAATTAAGAAAAATATACTCATAAATACTTGCGAGGTGTTCAATCGCATTTTCAGTAAAATGAACATTCATGCCGACAATCCGAATCTTTTTCTCACTTCCTTGATATCCACTGTTCGCCCTTCATCGCTGTCTTTGATCCCCGCTTCAATGGACTCTCGGACATAGATCTGATAGATCAGATCTTCCCATGTCGCGTGATCTGGTAGGTTTTCCAAAAGACGATGAGCTTCTTGCTTGATATTTTCTGTTTGCATATTATGTCTCCCTGTTTATCTCTCATTAACTTTAAGAAGAGAGTATACGGTTTCAAGAGTACATTTTTGTTGAGTGGTTGGGGAGTACCATACTATACATCCTGGCGGATGTCTTCCCAGTTGATGTTTTCCTCGCTGCAAGTTTCTTATGCTACTGGATTATTATTTGGGATTGCGAAGTGATAGTCAAGTTCAAATAGGCTGATCTTTGAGAAATATATCATTATATTATTGATTTTTAAGGCAAAATCAGATATAATTACTGCTCAAAAGACCGGCTTATGGAAGTATGTGAAAAGAGAAAAGGGGGACGTCCTTAAATAATCCAATAACTTGACATGTAAGCATTTCGGGTGTATATTTGGGGTATGCCTAGGATGTCCAGACTTGATACGCCCGGCCTTTTACATCATATCATCATCAGAGGAATAGAGCGCCGGAAGATATTTAATGATGATAAAGACCGAGAGGACTTTATTGAACGGCTATCTGTTCTTCTGCCTAAAACAAAGACGAAGTGCTACGCATGGGCGTTTATGACGAATCATGCCCATTTTCTTTTTAGAAGCGGCCAATCTGGAATCTCCAACCTAATGCGAAGGTTACTTACTGGTTATGCAGTCTCCTACAACAGACGACACAGACGTCATGGTCAGCTTTTCCAAAACAGATATAAATCCATCATATGTGAGGAAGATGCCTATTTACTGGAATTAGTGCGGTATATCCATTTGAACCCATTACGGGCAAAGATCGTAGGTGATTTGAAGGAATTGGATCGATATGCGTACAGTGGGCATAGCGCATTAATGGGCAAAAAGAAGAGAGAATGGCAGGATACGGAATACCTTTTAGGCTTATTTGGAAAAGGGACTTCTGAAGCTCGGAGAAATTATCGATCCTATGTCAAGACGGGTATTGAATTAGGAAGACGTCCGGAGCTTGTGGGAGGTGGTTTGATCAGGAGTATAGGTGGTTGGGAAGAGATCAAGAAGATGCGATTGACTGGGCAAGATCGAATTAAAAGCGACCAACGCATATTGGGTGAGAGCGATTTTGTTTTGGGTGTGCTTTCTGAATCGGACGAGAAGTTTGAACGGAAACTACGACTCAAGAAACTGGGGTATGATTTTGAAAAGATCCTTGAAAGGGTATCTTCAATATTTGATCTTGAAAAGGATTACATAACAGGCAGAGGAAGACAGAAGGGCAGGGTGGAGGCCAGAGATTTACTCTGTTATTGGTGTGCGATGGAAATCGGTATTACTATGGCAGAACTGGCAAAGAAGCTTGGTATGACAGTCTCAGCAGTAAGTTACGCTGTTCAAAGAGGAGAGAAAGTATCAAAAGAGGGGGATTATCAACTAGAAATGTGAGTTATTGGATTATTTAAGGATGTCCCCCTTTACATTGCTTCGGGTATGAACGTATGGATTGTGTCTATCTTTGTATCTTTTAGGTTTGATACATAGTGAAATCATGAATTTGTAGCAGAAAATGCCATTGATAGGCATAACGGACCATGTATAGGCTAATTGCTCATAGAGCTCTATTTCTGTTAACTATTTAACTTATTGAAATAACTATATTATTTGTGTTGCGGCTATTTGGCACAATTCCTGCTCTTTCCATGTCCTAAATACAAACCCGAAATTCGATACTAGATCAATAGTATTTCAGCCGTGTAATTAATTAAAAAAATGGCTATTTTTAAAGAAATCGGAAACCTTTTATGGATGTGTGCGTATACTATTTAAGGTAATAGATTTATAACAAACCTATTTTTATCAAATAGATACTTAATCCAATGTTATTCTGGACATTTTAAAAGAAGACTGCTAAACACACTCCGACGCCATTTGAAGGAGACAGATAGGAGGTCCTATGGATCAGAATACATATGAGGGAGATATTGTCATACAAGGTGTGCGGCATGTCTATAAGGGCAACACGGTCGCGTTGGATGGCATAGACCTGAGAATAGGTAAAGGTCTATTCGGCATGCTCGGACCAAATGGGGCGGGTAAGAGCACCTTGATGCGTATTATCTGCACTCTTCTTGTCCCTACAGAAGGGCAGGTCACTGTGGGGGGCTTTGATGTGATACGGGAACGCCGGAACGTGCGGACACTTCTCGGCTATTTACCCCAGGAGTTCAACGCCTGGCGGCTTCATCGGGTAGAGGAAGTCCTGGATACCTTGGCTTCCCTCTCCGGACTTCATGAAAAGGCATCTCGTCAGGAGCGCGTCTTTGAAGTCCTGGAGTTGGTAGGGCTTGACGATGTGGCGGATAGAAAGGTTAAGAAGCTCTCAGGCGGTATGGTTCGCAGACTTGGTGTGGCTCAGGCCCTGATACATGAGCCAAGGGTCCTGGTCGTGGACGAACCCACGGTGGGTCTGGACCCTGAAGAGCGCCTCCACTTTCGCCAACTCATGGCCAAACTGGGGCAGGATCGCATTATCATACTTTCCACCCATATTGTCGCGGACCTGGGCTCGGGCTGTTCCGATATGGCCTTGATCGATCACGGTAAGGTGGAGTTCAGAGGCAGCCCTACAGAATTAATAAATCGCGCCAAGGGTTCGGTCTTTGAAATACGCGTATCCCTCAATGATGAGGCAGAAGTCACGGCTGATTTGGAAGTGGTCTCCCGTGAAGAGAAAGGGAATGAAGTCTTGATACGGGCGGTTTCTAGTAATGGCGGTCTTCCCGCAGGCGCGAAGCCTGTGGATAATCCAAACCTGGAAGAGGCCTATCTGGCCTTTATGGCGGCCCGCGGACGCATAGAAGAAGCAAGCCGGAAGGAGCTTTCGTCATGATCCAAATGGAAAAAATAATGGCTATAGCCAGGGCTGAGACACGCGTGACCAGACGTCTTGTCCGTTATTGGATATTTCTGAGTATCGGTTTCCTCATCGCCCTTATCTATTATTTTTATTTAGCGACTCTCCACGGTCTTTTCTCATCCTATTCAGGAACCGTAGGGATGATCTGCCCCCGTTTCCTTGTCAGTGTTTCCGGCTTGTATTATCTGGTATTCTATACCGCGGGAGCGGTTTTTCTTTCATTTGACGTGCGAGCCCGCGACCAGAAAGAAAGGATGAATGAGGTCCTGGATTCAAGGCCATATACCAATCTTGAACTGGTAATGGGACGCTTTTTAGGGATATTGATACCATCTTGGATCCCCGTTCTCGTGCTTGGCGTTCTGCTTGAGGGTCTTGGATACCTCCTGGTTGCCGTCGGTTCTCCGATTGGTCAACCCGTAGAACCCGTCTCTCTTGTTTTCATGATTTTTAAGATGTCACTTCCGGCCCTGGCTTTTGCTATCTCACTGACCTTTCTTCTGACACTACTGACACGGAACAGGCTTGTCGCGGCCGTATTTATACTCATAATCTTGGGGGGTAGTATATATGCTTCCGTGAACATGCTCCCCATACTCTATGCTACGACGATCGACTATCTCGGGGCATTCGGTTCAGACTTTCCGACTGATATCGCATCGAACATGACTGAACCGGTGGCTTGGTTACAAAGGCTCGCCGTGTTGGTCGCGGCTTTCGGTATTCTCGGTCTCAGCGCGGCTGTTCATCCGCGCCTCGATGGGGGTTCCCGGGCAAAGTACGCTGGGATGGGAATAGGAATTATAGTCCTGGCATTGTTATTAATGGGTTATGTTTATCAACAAAGGTCAGGAGATGTAAAAATCGTTGAGACTTGGAATGATTTCCACAGATCTCATGCGGGGGAACCTGTCCCGGACATTCAGACCATTACCGGAAGAGTCACGATCAATCCGGGCAAGGAACTCGACCTTGATCTGGATCTTACATTCCGTGCACCGGATCAAACCCCTTTAAAAAACGTCCTTTTTACCCTTAATCCGGGACAGAAGGTGAAAAAAGCACTGGACGCGGCGAATCAGCCCTTAAACATTAAACAGGAAAAGGGCTTGCTCGAAATTGAGTTTCCTCAAGAACTGGAAAAAGGAGAGGAAACAACGGTTCATCTCGTCATCAAAGGTTTGCCTGATCCACGTTTTGCCTATCTTGAAAGTGCCTTCAGACCTGAAACCGAAAAGGCTCTTGGCAGAAGCGGAACGAGCGGAACCCTTCCCTTGTTAGGTTATGAATCGATGATCTTTGATTCTAAGTTTGTCGCCTTAACGCCGGGGATACGCTGGCTGCCGACATCCGGTCCGGAGGTGAATCGTCATGATCCGAACAAACAGGCCGTAGATTTCTTCAATGTGGATTTGCTTGTGGACCTGCCGGAAGGATGGCTCATCGCAGGACCCGGAAGACGAGTAAAAGTAGAGAATAATACCCAAGGGGAACAATTCCGTTTTTCACCATCAGCATGTGTCCCTTCCGTAGCCCTGGTTGCCTCCCGATTTGAAAGCAGGTCAGTGGAAATCGACGGAGTGTTGTTTGAAGTGCTGATCCACAAGGAGCACCTTAAGAACCTGAAAGTGATGGCTGATACAGGTGAAAAGATCCGATCATGGATCGAAGATCGCCTTGAAGTGGCAAAAGGCTATGGCCTTGACTACCCATATGACGCGTTGACCCTTGTGGAGGTTCCCAACCTTTTAAGGAGCTATGAAGGAGGATGGCGCATGGATACGGCACTGGCACCTCCCGGAATGCTGCTTATGAGAGAGATGGGTTTCCCCACAGCACGCTTTGATTCGGCTTTTCGCAAACCTGAAGATTTTAAGGACAGGGAAGGGGGTATTGTCGAGGCAAAATGGGAGAGATTACGCTCCTTTTTTATGAATGATTTTTTAGGCGGCAATATTATCTCCGGATCTGCCAAAAACTTTTTCAATTATCAGACAAGCGCCAGCGGGCCGGAAGGTCTGGCCTTGAATTATGTCATGGAAGACCTGTCCTCAGTGCTGGTAACCGGGTCAAGGGGATTTTTTTCAGCCTACCTCTTAAATAGAGATATCAACGAGATTACCAATACAACGCTTAACACTTACTTTACGGTAAGGAGTGCCGGTATAGAAGCAACTATTTCAGATCAACTGATCAGTAACTTCACCTCCCGCCCGGAAATATGGGAGAAGGTACTGGGTGTTTCCCTTAGAGATATGAATCCATGGGATGACCCCGAGCGGATGGTTGGTGTGATTACCCTTAAAGGTAATGCCATTTCACGGTCTATGATGGATATCCTGGGACAGGAGAAGGCCGGAAGGCTTCTTTCCATGATTCGCGGAGGACACAAGGGAAAATCATATTCTCTTACCGATGTAAAAGAGGCATGCGACGTTTTGGGGCAGGATATGTCGGAATACTTTGATGACTGGTTCAACAGTACGGAACTACCCGGTTTCGTCTGTCCCGAAGCCAAACTGTATCGCCTGCCGGATTCAGATGACGGCAGCCCACGCTATCAACTGTTGTTTCCCGTTCGTAATGATGAAACAACGTCTGGTTTGTTCGCATTGGGATATTATTTTCAAGGGGAAGACGGCGGCCAAGGCAGCTACGCGCAAAGTGAACCCCTCCGGCTTTCAGGAAAGAGTGCTCTACAGTTTGGAACCGTATTATCCCGAACACCGTCCCAGGTCTTTCTGAACCCATACCTCTCCCTTAACAGGTCTATAGTCCGGGTTCCCCTAAGGGTCATGGACCTGGATAAAATCGAAGACAAGGAGGCCATTGAAGGTTTTGAAGAAATACCCTGGGCTTTACCCAAAGAAGACTTTATTGTTGTCGATGATCTGGACCCTGGCTTTAGTATTATAGAGGAAAAGAATGGCAAAGGATTCAGGTTGAGCGGAAGAGCTGATGAATCCGAAGTAACGGATCAGGGATTGCCGGTTACAAATCAATATAGGATACCGCCGGCATGGTCCCGGCTTGCTACAGTAGGAAGTTGGGGTAAATACAGGCATACGCTGGCCGCGGTAAGAGCAGGGAATGGAGATAAGAAGGCAGTGTTTACTACAAAAGTCCCTCATTCCGGATCATGGGATCTTGAAGTATATATACTCCCTAAGTACAATGCGTTTCCGGGCAGAAGATGGGGAACCTGGAACCTATTAATAACAGACAGTAATGGGGATCAGCATGAGATGAAGTTCGATTCAGATGCAGCTTCGCAGGCACAATGGAATGTTGTGGGGAATTTTGAAATACCTGAAGGAGAGATCTCTGTGAGCCTGTCGAACAAAACGAACGGACAGTTTGTTGTGGCTGATGCCATACGCTGGCTGCCTTTGGCGGGGGATTGAAGGGAAAGATAGGGTTCCAGGATTCTAGGATGCAAGGGTTCAAGTATTCTTTTAGAAGATCTGAGGCTTAAGTGGAATGATGGCACATCATGGATGATGATTTGCCAGAGACAAGGAGAACACATGAACAGAGTTGTGATTAATAAAAGGGATAGCAGGGCCCCTTGGCTTTTCATCATTGTCGTCGGGCTCTTCCTCATCACCAACTGCAATGGAAATCGTTCAGTGGATGAGGTCCAATTTCTCGTTCCTGTTAGTGTGACTGACGTGGGAACGGCCGATGTTGAGGACCGGATCGTTGCGACCGGCACTCTTCGCGCCAACAAGATGGTCAGCCTGGAGGTTGAGACCGGGGGTGTTCTCGAGTTCGCGAAAAACAGTGAGGGAAGACGTTTTGCCGAAGGGGACCGGGTCAAATCAGGCGATGTCATTGCGAGGATTACGGGAGAGGACATCCGGTTGGCCGCTCGCACCGATGCCAACCTTCAGCGATTTGAGACTGCCCGGGATGAGTATGAATCCACTAAGAAACTCTATGAGGAAGGTTTTAGAAGCAAGTCCGAATTACTCACCGCTAAATCGAACCTGGAGGAGGCCAGGGTTGAGTATGAGCGGAGCCTGAACGAGGAAAGGCGAAGTCAATTGACCACCCCCATCGACGGCGTGATCCTTCGGCTGGGGCGTGACCGTGAAAACCAAAATCAGCCTCTTGCCAGTGGTCAGTTTGTCAAACCGGGTTTTGAGGTGGCCCGCATCGCGCCTACGGATCACCTTATCGCAGACGTGGATCTGGTGGGTCAGGATGTGGCGCGGGTAACAAAGGGGCTTCCTGTTCGTGTTCGTCATTACGCTTGGGAGGGTAAGAATTTCTCCGGCAAAGTGATTCGCCTTGCACCAACGATCGATCCCACTACAAGGGCGTTACGCGCGGAGGTAGAGGTCGAAAATCCTGATGGACGACTTCGTCCGGGGATGTTTATCGAGGTGGCCATCATCAAAGAGCAGCGCAAAGACGTGCCGGTCGTGCCCCGGGAGGCAGTCACGGAACGAGGAGGCAAGTGGGTGGTTTTTATTCTCAAGGGAAAGCGTGTATCCATGAAGGAGGTTGTCCTGGGGTTGGGCGATGACGATATCGTCGAAATTCGCGATGGTCTGACCGTGGGTGAACGGGTCGTCATCCGAGGACTGGAAACACTGACGGACAATACCCTGGTTCGTGTGACGGAGACTGGTTAATCCGATGTACACACTCGCACGCTATGCGACAAGACGTCCGGTGGCCGTGACAGTCCTTGCGGCAGCCGTCATGGTGCTGGGATGGATCTCCGGAAAAAGCCTTCCTCTGGATCTTCTGCCTGATCTCCAAAGTCCCACCGTTCTGGTGTCTATAAGCTCCGGTGATAGACCGCCTACCGAAATGGAACGCCTCTATGGCGAACAGGTGGAACAGCGTCTGTTTACGGTTCGCGGGATCAGGGCTATTGATCAGGTGGCACGCACAGGGATCCTGATCGCGAGGGTGACCTTTGACTGGCACTCTGACATGGACCTGGCGCTGGTAGACGTACAGAAGGCGGTCAATCCCATTGCCGCGGATACGGATGTGGACGAAGTGCTGGTTCGACGTCAGGATCCCCGGCAGCTTCCCATTTTGACGCTGGGTCTGGTGGCGCCTGAAGGCCGTCCCGACCTGGCGGAGCTCCGGCGCGTTGCCCGCCGGCAGGTCGCCCCGGCTCTGGAGCAATTGGAAGGCGTGGCAGAGGTTCGGGTGACCGGCGGTCGTGAGGAAGAGGTACATGTTCTTCTCGATCGTTACCTTTTGGAAGCCCACGGAGTGAC
This sequence comes from uncultured Desulfobacteraceae bacterium, assembly GCA_964520425.1. GTDB lineage: Bacteria > Desulfobacterota > DSM-4660 > Desulfatiglandales > HGW-15 > JAFGFY01. Next base: position 15,392 of record CAZFMX010000051.1, on the reverse strand, counting down.
CATAAACCTGTTGGAACAGCGTATTCGAGGCGCCAATTTTGATATAGATGCCGGTACGCTGGAAGAAGGGGACAGCGTTTACCTGGTTCGCGGGCTATCCCGGTTTCGGAAACCCGAGGACGTTGCCCAGGTCGTGGTCAAATATGAGCGCGATTCCGAAGAACGGCAGGTTCCTGTTCGGGTGGAGGACCTTGGACAGGTGTTTATGGCGAACCGGGAAATCACTGATCTGGTGCGCGTTGACGGAATCGAAGGTGTGGGTCTTTCTGCCTATAAAGAGGCAGGCGCGAATACGGTTTCCGTCTCCCGAACGGTACGGGAGGCCATGGAACGGCTCGGAGCCGATCTTCCAGGTGTGGAGGTTCGAATCGTCAGTGACGAGGCGGCGCTCGTAGAAGATGCCATCGAGGATGTGGAAGACGCCGCCTTGATCGGGATCCTTCTCGCTATACTGGTATTGACCCTGTTTCTACGTTCCGCCGGGCCTACGATCGTTGTAGCCACCGCGGTTCCCGTCTCCTTGATGGCCACACTCTTTGCCATGCATTTTGCCGATCAAAGCCTCAATTTGATGACCCTAGGCGGCTTGGCCCTGGGAGCCGGCATGCTGGTGGATAACGCCATTGTGGTGGTAGAAAGTATCTTTAGGCGGCGCTCAGAAGGAGATCCTCCCGAAGAAGCCGCCCCACGGGGCGCTGCCATGGTCGCCGGCGCCGTCGCGGCCAGTACACTCACCACCTGCGTGGTTTTTCTGCCTGTTCTTTTCATCCGAGGCCTTGCGGCCCGTTTGGTATCGGGCCTATCCTTTACCGTGGTCGTTTCACTTGTTGCATCTCTGGCCGTGGCCGTATTTCTAATTCCCGCCCTGGCAGGATGGTTCCTGCCCCGCGGAAAGACACGAGCCCTTGATCCGGGAAAGGCTAAAATAGAGGCTATTGTCCTGCGGTTGCTTCGGCATCCTTTTCGGGTGGTTGCAGTCAGTATCCTGCTTGTGGCCGTTGCCATCACCCAGTTACTTGGCCTGGGGACAGAACTTCTGGCCCCGGCAGATCCCAGAGAATTTTCCCTTCGTCTGATCGGTCCGCCTGGACAGAGGGTGGAGTCCACCGAGAACATGACAGCCATGGTTGAAGCGATCATCAAGCAGGCTGCCGGCAGTGATCTTCGTGCCATACTGTCAGAGGTCGGTCGCCTTCCTGAAGATGATCGCCTCATCCGCGAAGAGCGGTCAGGGGAAAACACTGCACGGATCCTCGTGCGTTTGAGTGCCGGTGGAAAGACCGCGAGTCAGGTTGTTCGCGCCGCAGCACCGGCCGTGGCCGATCTTCCTAATGTAGAGGTTTCCTGGGAGTTGGGTACATCAAACCTGGCCCGTGCTCTCGGTACAACAGGTCCCCCCATACAGGTTGAGATTTCGGGCCGTTCCCTGGCAGATCTTCGCCGAGGAGCGGACAATGTACTCGAGCGCTTAAGAAGACGATCCGAACTATGGAATGTGCGCTCTTCCTTTGAAGGGGGTCCTCCGGAACTGCATGTTATTCTTAACCGAACCCTTTGCGACGGCCTTGGTGTGGAGATCGATGACATCGCCAATGTCCTAGAGACCGTCCTGGACGGCCGGAGGATTACGAAGCTTTCCACAGGCGATGAAGAACGTGATGTGGTGCTTCGCCTGGCGACCGCCCGGCATATAGACCTGAAAAATGTTCCTTTTACAACAGATTCGGGGCAACTTCTGACCGTGGGAGATGTGGCTCATTTTGAACCCATGGAGGGAGCGCTCGAGATTTTTCGTCGAGATCAGCGGCGTATCGCCAGGGTGACCGCTCGCATCACCTCCGGTGTGGAATACCCCGCAGCTCGTGAAGCAGTTGAAACGGCCCTGTCTGGGATCGAATTGGCTCCCGGATCGAGGATTCAGCTTACCGGTGAGGAGGAAGAACGGAAACAGACCTTTTCCGAACTGCGATGGGCCGGGGTTATCGCTCTCCTTCTCGTGTTCATGGTATTGGCCGGTACCTTCGAATCACTGGTGCACCCGGTCACAGTACTCGCTTCGGTCCCCCTAGCCCTTGTGGGTGTGGCTATAGCCCTGGTACCCGGTGGCAGGCCCATAGGCGTGATGTCGTTCATAGGCCTCATCGTGTTGCTGGGAATCGCCGTGAATGACGCCATCCTCCTGGTACAGACCGCCCGGCAACTGATGGCTGAGGGACTTGAGCGCAAAACGGCCCTGGCCAGAGCAGCCTCCATACGGCTCCGCCCCATCGTGATGACCACTGCAACAACCGTTCTGGCATTACTTCCCCTCGCCATCGGCGCAGGAGAGGCCGCTCAGCTAAGGAGTCCCATGGCCCTGACCATCATCGGGGGTATTATTGCTTCCACCTGCTTTTCGCTCCTGGTTATCCCCTGTCTATATCTTGTTCTGGACTTCTTAAGATTCAAACAGGTCAAGTCATGAATTGGACCAGTCTCCCAGTTCGCCGACCCGTGGCCACATCCATGTTTTTTGCCGCCATCGTCCTGCTGGGCATCGTCGGCTGGGAAAAGATCCCCATAGAGCTTCTTCCGGACCTGGAGGGGGATCAACTCCACGTCTCTTTTATGCGCCCGAACAGCGAACCAGAGGTGGTGGAGCGCGAGATCCTGCTTCCCCTGGAGGCAAGGGCTTCTGAGTTGCCCGGCTTGGCTGAGTCTTGGGGTGAGGTCAGCGGTTCCCGGGGATCCTTCCGTGTTCGTTTCGAACCCGACAGTGATATAAAGGTCAGGCAGCTGGAATTGCAGCGACTCGCCGTCGAATTGACCCGGGGTCAACCTCAGGGAACAATGATCAGGGTCGATACCCAGGATCTTTCCTCGATTAGCCGTTTCGTCATGATCGTTCAAGTGATAGGAGGCGCCGATACCAATGCCCTGCGCAGCCTTGTTGATGACCGCATTCAACCTCGCCTTTCAGCGATCACTGGAGTAGACACTGTATGGGTTGCAGGCGGTGCACCTGAAGAAGTGACCGTTCAGATCGATCCTGACCGTTGCGCAGCGCTGGGCATATCCCCATCCAGTGTCGGAAGGTCACTCTCCCGTTCAGTGCAGCGACTCCGTTTTCTGGGAGGTTTAGAAGATGAGGACAGACGCACGGCCGTCATGCTAGACGGCCGTCCCCGAGGCACCCACGCTATCGCCGAGACAAGGGTCGAACTGGACAAACCTGTTCTGATTCGTCACGTGTCCGTAGTGGAGCGAGGCACAGGACAAAAAGACATGCTGTTTCGGGTCAACAGCAAGCCCTCGGTAGGTCTTATCATCTTTAAAGAGGAGGGTGCCAATCTGGTGAAATTGGGCCGTGAATTGCACGCCCGCCTCGAAAGCCTGGAGAATGAGTTCAGGTCCTATGGTGTTGAATTCCTGATCGGTTTTGACGGAGCCGAATATGTTGAAAAACTGATAGACAGATTGAAGCAGTTGGCTCTCAGCGGGTTCCTTATCTCCCTTGTCGTGCTCTTTCTGTTCATACGGCAGTTCAGGGCCGTGTGTGTCGTGGCCGTCGCCGTACCTGTCAGCCTGCTTGCGGCCCTTGCCATGTTATTTGTAGGAAATTATTCTCTTAACCTTATCACCCTTTTCGGTTTGGCCGTAGGCATCGGCATGCTGGTGGACAATAGTATCGTTGTCTACGAAGCGGTTCAGCGCCGGCTTGAACGGGGTGTCTCTCCGGATGAGGCTGCCTCCCAGGGTGTGGGGCTGACCGTCCGGGCCATTGTGGCGGCGACGGCGACCACAGCCGTGGTCTTCCTGCCCGTCGCATTTCTCACTGAAGACGTTATGATGAGGGGAATGCTCAGGATACTGGCGGTGGCCATTCTGCTGCCCCTGATTTCCTCCCTGCTGGTCGCCGTTGGACTGGTGCCCCTCCTTGCCAGACGCCTCGCAGCCCCCGCTGCTTTGTCCCGTCTCAAGATCACGCGAGAGCGACGCAAACTCTACGCAGGCCAGGTCCCGCCTGACCGAGGGCGTGAGTTGTTTTCCGGGCTGCTAAAGGTCGCCCTGCGCCGTCCCGCGGCATGGCTTACGATAGTCGCTGCTGCCGTGTTGTTTACGGTCATCGTGGCGATTCCGTGGATCGGCGTGAACACGATATCCCAAGAAGCGGAGGAAGCGGATCAGATTCGACTTTCCGTAGATGTCCCTTCAGGAGAATCTCTTGAAGCGATTGGCAAGGACTTTGAAGCATTGGAGCAGGCGGCCATTGATCTGGAAGGCGTCGAGTATGTGGAAAGCGTGATCCAAGAGGGGAATGCCTCCCTCACCGTCCATCTTGTGGATCCGGATGAACGTCCCGAAGACATTTCAGCACGCCGGGTTCGTGCCAAGGTGCGTGAGGCCGCAGAGACACAAAAGGGTTTGAACGTCCGATCCGAACAGACCTCCGGCGACAACAGCTCTGATGGGGGGGGTGAGGCCGGCCTTTTCGGGCAAGGTCCGGCCGAGATCGTGTTATCCGGTCCGGATGCCGGTCACTTGATGGAACTGGCCAAGGCCATAAAGGAAAGGCTCGAATCCGTCCCGGAGGTGGGCAGGCACGGTGTGTGGATTTCCGCGAAAGAGGGGCAGGATGAAATACAGATTGTGCCCAATCATTTCATGCTCGACAGCCTGGGCCTTACACCGGGTGATGTACTCCCCATGCTGAGTATGCTCGGCCGTGAGGGTACCACGATGCAGACCGGACTCATTCTGGCGGATGGACGAGAGATTCCCATGAAAGTCCGAACCCCTGAAATACGGCACACAAACATCAGCCGGGAGATGGATAATCTCCGTCTCAATACACAAGCCGGGATTATCCCATTGGGTCTTGTGGCCGATACACACAAAATGCCGCCGCCCCCCATGATTCAACATCACAACGGGCGCCGTGAGTTGAGTGTCTATTACCGCTTCAGCGATCAAGTCCCCGAAACAGGGCCGGCCCGCAAGACCCTGGATGAAAACATTCGAAACATGATACGGGGGGTCCATCGCCCAACAGGATATACGATTGATTCCCCTGATGAGGAGGAATCCACCGGTTGGTTCAGACGTCTTCTTGTGCCCATGATCCTCATGCTCTTTGCTGTTCTGGCCATGACCTTTGAATCCCTTACCCTACCGGTCCTGGTATTGTTTGCTGTGCCTCTCACCATTCTGGGTGCCACATGGGCCCTTGTGCTGGCCGGCATCCCGGCCGGGCCAATGGCTTTGGCAGGGTGTGTCGCTCTGCTGGGTCTTACGGTCAACCCGGCTATTCTGCTGGTGGATCGTATGCAGCAGAGGGTTCTCAGGAGTTCATGGACAGCAGGCGCGGCCGCCCTTGCCGCGGTTCGGGAGAGGACTCGTCCTATATTGATGACCACCTGCACAACTATTGCCGGTCTCTGGCCCTTGGCCCTTACCACAGGGAGGGAAAATGAAATATGGCCCCCATTTGCCGTGGTCGTCATGGGAGGGTTGGCCACTTCCAGCCTACTTACTCTGCTCGTTACTCCCGTAGGTTTCGTGTTTCTGAATCGCCTGGACAAGATCTTTGGACGGCTCGGCCCCTGGGTGGTATTGGCGTGGTTGGGCGCGACAACAGCTGTTATGACCCCTCTATTTGTTCTGGATCAGATTACCTCCATGACCTGGCAGATTATCACAACTGTGCTGGTGGCCGCACTGTTTCTCGGATTGGCAGTCCTCGTCTTCAGGAGACCCGAGTTGCCGGAGCCGGATTCGGATGAAGGTCCGCCTTTGGTTGAGGTGCGGTATCTTCGCAAGGTATACGGACGTCCAGGTCCTATCGGACGCGCATTGCGGATGGGACAAGACTTTGGCGAGCGGGTTTTGGCTTTAGGGGGAAAGCCCTTTTTACCCCGGGACGCGCGCCAAAAAGTCATCACCCTGGTCGTGTTCCTGGCGGGGATCGGGTACCTGGCCTTTTCCCTGAATACCATGTGGTGGCGTTTAGTCTTTTCTTTTGCAGGCGCTGTAATGGCAGGTCGGCTGCTGATCCAACTCAGGAGACTCAGGGGTAAATGCGACACCCTCGGTCGGGTTGCGCCCGGAGGGATTGAACATCTATTGGCCGTTCTCATTCCGTGGACCATCTTTGCCATGTTGGGATGGACCTACACTTTACTACCCTGGATGGAAGATCGAACCGTGCGCCTACCGTGGCTGGCCCTGGTACTGGTGGGGACCATCATCGTATGGGCACAATTGGGTCGACGGACGGCAAAGCAGCTGTCCGCGGGAATCATCCCCGAGCGGATGGATAGGGGGTTCCTGCGTCGATCCCGAACCCTGTGGCGGAAGATGTGCCGGAGGATCTTCGGTCTGGACCTGCCGCGGGAGGAAGTCGAGGCATTGAAAAATATCCATTTCAGTATTCGAAGCGGCATGATGGGCATTCTGGGCCCCAATGGTGCCGGGAAAACAACGCTCCTGAGAATGCTCGCCGGTATTCTAGAACCTTCGTTAGGGACCATCCATCTGGGCGGTGTTGATATCAAACATATCCGGCGCCACCTTGCCCGCTGGGTGGGGTATCTTCCCCAGGATTTTGGGCTCCCTAAGGATTTGTCTGGTCGCGAGTACCTAGAATATTACGCCCTTTTATATGACATTGGTACCGAGTCCGAGAGGCAAAAAAGGGTTGAACTCTTGCTCAAAGAGGTAGGACTTTCAGAACAGGCGGACAGAAAAATCGGGGGCTATTCAGGCGGCATGCGCCAGAGGGTGGCCGTTGCCAGGACTTTGCTTCGGCTTCCTGCTGTGATCATCGTGGACGAACCCACGGTGGGCCTTGACCCCCGGGAGCGCATCCGGTTCAGGAACCTATTGGCAGAGCTTGCCAAGACGCGGGTGGTCCTCTTTTCCACCCATGTGGTGGAGGATGTGGCCGTGGCTTGTGATCGGGTCATCGTGCTGGCCAGGGGTGAAAAGGTGTTTGACGGAGAACCTTCTCTACTTACGCGTGAGGCAGAGGACAGAGTTTGGGAAATGCGGATAGGTCCTGAGGAGGAGGGATCTCTTCCGGAAGATGCTATGGTGGTGGATCAGGTGCCTGAGGAGGACGGCTTTACTCTGGCGCGTGTCTTATGTCCTCGGCCGCCTGGTGCCCAGGCATGTGCCGTGTCACCCAATCTTCAAGACGGTTATCTCCAGCTGGTCGGTTTAAGGAGAGAATGATGAAGAAAACTGGTCAAAGGACAAAGACTTTAAAAAGCCTTTGTCCCTTGTTTCCCTTGGCGGGGGGTTACTGAGGAATCACGCTATGCGTGAGGAGTATCACTCGTAGACTGAAACAATAATGAGAGTACAATGAACGATCAAACCCATTCATTCAAAGAAGGCTTGTCAGACCGTTTAAGAGGCTATCTGAGACTGGTGCACCTCTCCACTCAGCTGGTAGCAGGGCGACGTTTCTGGATCCCGATTCTGCTACCTTTACTCTGGCCCGCATTTCAAGCCTTCATTCTGCTTGTGGGCTGGCGGAAGACGGGATTTGAGGCTGTGCATGCTCAGTCACTTTTTATGGGTGGGCCGCTTGTTGTTCTGGCCATTGGCCTTGGCATCCGTATTGTCGCCAGCGAGATGGATAGCCGTACATTGGAGATCGCCTATACCGTGCCCGGAGGTTGCCACCGGATTTGGCTGGCAAAAATGACAGGGTGCTTCTTCATACTGCTGTTCAGCCAAATACTGTTGGCTATGGTTACCCTTGCCTTTTTTACGTCATTTCCCTTTGTTTCATACTATGGAGCGCTCCAGGCGGCCCTTTTCTACCTGATCGCGGGCATGGCCTTTGCCGCTTTTTTCAGGAGTGAGATCTCCGGCGCCATGGCCTCAGTGACGCTTCTTGCCCTTAATGGTCTGTTTTCCGGTTTCGGTGATAATCAAATGCGCGTATCCCCCTTCTTCAACCCCCTGGCCATTAAAAATGGAGATGAGACGGAGCTCTTTGCCTGGACCCTTCAGAATCGTATATTGTTTCTTTTGTTGATTGCGGCCATTGTCCTACTCACATTTGCACGAGTAGAGAGACGCGAGAAGATGCTGGGAGACTAATAGTCTGCAGGCTTTATCTTAAGGAGAATTTTTGACATGATCAGAATATTTTCAGCATTATCGGCTATGGGTAGATTATATCTCATCACGGGACTCGGTGTTATTCTGTTATCCGGATGCATACATATTCGTCAAAAAGAGAACTTCTCTGCCTATGAGGCGCCTCCTGAGAAATTGCGGGAGATAGAGACTCTGGAATTGGAGGAGGCCAAGGAAGAGGAGATTCCCACGTTTGAACCGGATGAGCAGGAATCTGCCGAACTCACGATATCCTTGGAGGAATGCCGGGCATTGACCCTGGAGAACAATCTTGACCTGAGGGTTGAGCTTATCAATCCGACCATTGCGGCCGAGAGCGTCAGTCAGGAGGAAGCCCAGTTTGAGGCCACATTCTCAGCCAATGTGGACTATTCCAAGTCCACTTCCCCTCCCGCGTCGCAACTTGAAGGTTCAAGCAGTGAAAATGCCAATACGAATTTTGGAGTCAGCATCCCCCTACGAACAGGAGGGACCATAGACTTCAACTTTAATGACAGACGGTCTAAATCGGATTCTCCTTGGTTTTATAACAACGTTACATATAACTCCAGCGTTTCAGCTTCTATTAGTCAGCCACTCCTTCGAAACGCGGGTAATCGTGTCAATACATATGGTATTCGCGTTGCTGAATACAACCAGCAGATCACTGACGCCCGAACAAAAATGGAGGCTATACGTATTATCGCTGATGTAGATCGCGCGTACTGGAGACTATATGCGACCAGGAGGCTGTTGGACGTGCGCAAACAGCAGTATGAATTGGCCCAAGAGCTGTTTGAGCAGGCTAAAAGCTTTGTGGAAGTCGGGGCAAAACCTCAGATCGAGGTGATTCGAACCCATGCAAGTGTCGCGCAGAAGCTCGAGGACATTATTAAGGCAGAGAATGATGTTCGCGATACGGAGCGGGATCTCAAACGGATGCTCAATAAGGCGGGTCTGGGGATGGAAACAAAAACAGTGCTGATTCCGTCCACAAAACCTGATCCTGTTTACTATAAACTCAATAGGTCACAAATGGTGGCAAACGCTATTGAGAACCGTATGGAATTGCTTGAGTTGGAACTCCAACTCGCTCAGGATGCTCTCACCATTGACTATCGGCGAAATCAGACTCTGCCTCAGGTGACGATGGATTACACGTACAACATTAACGGCCTTGGCTCTTCAAGAAGTGATTCCTATGATCTGCTTGCAGACAATGACTACAAGGATCATCGTCTTGGTCTGAATGTATCCATTCCTCTTGGAAACAAAGCAGCAAAGAGCCAGCTTCGTGAGGCCGTATATAAGCGGATACAACGTTTGTCCAGCAGGGAAAGTAAAAAGGCACAGATCAAGTATGAGGTACTCCAGCAAATAGATAAACTCGAAGCGTGTTGGCAGCGCATTCTGGCCAGCAGACAGACGACAATTC
>CAZFMX010000051.1:0-5838 GCA_964520425.1 uncultured Desulfobacteraceae bacterium | reverse complement strand
CAACAGTATAAGGCTGAAAGGCGTCGGTTCGAACTGGGCCTGGGTACATCCACAGATGTCCGCAACGCGCAAACGGAACTTGCCGAAGCTCAAAGGGTAGAAATCCTCGCATTGACCGAGTATCAAATGGCCATTGTCGATCTGGCCTATGCCACGGGAACACTCCTGGGCGCTGCAAAGGTACAATGGGAGCCCATCATACCTCAAGAGTGAGAATTGAAAGGTTATCGATATTTGATGATGTCTCATCAATAGAATTCACAGCATAAGGGAAGCGATGAAAGGATACGTCCAAGTCTATACAGGGAATGGCAAGGGCAAGACAACGGCGGCGTTTGGTCAGGCCCTGCGCGCAGCCGGTGCCGGGCTTCATGTCTTTATCGCGCAGTTTGTAAAAGGCATGGAATACAGTGAACATAAGGCAATGGAGAGATTCTCGGATCTCATCACTCTCAAGCAGTACGGTCTTGATTGTTTTATCAATCGGGCGCCCGCTGACGAGGACATCCACGCGGCTCAACAAGGCTATGATGATGTAGTACAGATCATCAGATCCGGGGATTATCAAATGGTAATTCTGGATGAGGCCAATATTGCCGTTCACTACAACCTGTTTTCCGCTCATGACCTTGTCGCACTGATCGATATGAAACCGGAAGACCTAGAGTTGGTGATCACCGGAAGATACGCTGATCCTGTCGTATTGGAAAAGGCCGATCTTGTCACGGAAATGCTGGAAGTCAAACATTACTATCATCAAGGCATTGCAGCACGAAAGGGGATCGAGAAATGAGTTGATGGGCAGGCTTATTGAATTATAATTCCTCCGGTTAATGGGTATGCAATGATACGAGGTTACATCTCAGTTGGATAGCGAGCAAATGGTTATGAAATCTTTTCTTCGGTTCCGAGTCTCCCGGTCTGGTCATTTCAAACAGTTACAGACGGGTGATGCCTCCCCCCTCCGCTGTTCTTCCCGCTTCTTCGAAGCGGGAAGCCAGGGGGTCCCCCATTCCATAACTGTTTGAAATAACGTAGACCTCCCGACAGTCACTCTGAAAAGACCTCATCACCATTCCCATTGTGCATGGGAATATCTCATAATAATCCACACCCATTTATCGGATGAAGCGGGACCTTCAATAAGCCTACTTCTGCGGAGCGGGAACCAATGTGTGAGTGACAGCCGGAATAGATGTCGGAACCATCAACAGACCATCAATGCCATGGATCGAATGAGCTTTTCAGATCGAAAGCCTGTTTGATTTAAAGGCATACGCAAGAGAAAAACCTACTATGAAACCTACGGCGAGGTTTGTGGCGAGAGTAATGCTCAATATGGCCAAAGCCACGAATAGCTCCTTTTCGCTCCTTAAGTCGATGATGGTCATGGCGAGCTGGGCGCCCGCAAAAATCAGAAGAACACCTAAAACAGAGAGGGGAAGAAGGTAGATCAGGGCAAGAGAGTGTTTGCCCAGGAAAAGGGCTAGGATGAGGAATGTTGAGCCAATCATGATATTCGAACCAGCGGTCCGGGCCCCGAATCGTTTATGAGCCGCCAACCCTCCGGCTCCGTGACACAGAGGCATACCCCCTACTACAAAGCTCAAAAAATTGACCAAGGCCTGGTCGATGCATAAAGCACGGTAGGTCACCCGCTCAGAATCCTTTCCAAAATACTCTCTGGATAGGTCGGCGTTGGCGATGACGGCATTTCCCAGGGTCATTGGAAGCTGTGGGAGGACAAGAACAAGCAAAGCAAAGGAAAGATCGACCCCTGTGGTCATTCCATAGGGCAAAACGGGGGGTAAGTACAGACCCAATCTGAATTGATCAAATCCTTCATGGGTGCCAAAAATGAGCCCGATAACAAGGCCTCCTGAGACCACTAGAAGGCCAGCCGGAAGCCTCTTGTTATTCAGGAACAGAAAGGTCACAATCGCGCCCGCAATTCCAATTACAATTCCAAACGGAACCAGCCCCAGAGTCTGTAATCGTATGTAAGGCTCAGCAGCTCTTTGAAGAACCTGAAATGATGAACTCCCCAGCAGGAACTTGACTCCCTGGACGAATAATAGGGTCCCCGTGGAAAATTGGACTCCCCTTATGACAGGTTTGGGTGTGTACTTGCCGATCAGGGACACAGCCCCGGTTCCGCCGATAATCAAAAGGAATAGGCCCATGAGTAGACCTGACGCCAAGACTTGTGAAGCGCTCAGCCCCATGGCAACGGCATAGGCCCCTATCACCTTCATCGGCTGGACAGGTACAGGAATTCCGTAGTAAGTGCCTGTGAGTAGATATGAAAGTCCCACGGCAAAGAAGAGGCCTGATGGATGAAGCCCACAAAGAACGATCATGCCTATGGCCAAAGGGAGGAGCGTCCCCAAGTCTCCCAGAGAGCCCGCAAACTCCAATCGATTAAACCTGTACCTCGGAGACATTGAAGTGTTTTTACCTCATCTTTGTCTGGAGGCCCTTTTAAAAGCGCCCCCTTTTGTCCAATCTTCCGCCTTCGTCGAAGACTATGGCGGGACAGGCGCGTCAAACTCAAATTCTAATCCTCGAAATACTTAAGGGTATTCCTGGCTGTCCCGATGAAAATCGGGAGGGTTAGAATTCTCGCCTTCCTTGACCTTGAACAAAATTGAGCATTTTTCAAAGGTCTCGTCTACTCATAGGCAGTGTCGTTGTTGTCCGAGAAAAATAAGAACGTTGTTTTTGGACACGTGTGAAGATATATATGCATGATTGAGGGAATATGTAAAAGAAAAAGTGTTGTCAAATAATTCCGTGCTCAAAGTGGCGTTTTGTGCCCAAGTATGTTAGTGTCTCCTATCGTATTTTCTGAGAACGATGCTTTTAGCTCTTGATCTAGATCCTCGATTTTTAGGCCGTGAAATATGGCATGGACTATTCTCTCAAGACGATATCTATAGGGTCTAGTGGCGGCGGACCCTGAAAGGTTCGACTGTTCCAGCGAGAAACGAATGGTTGCTTCGTACAGGAGAGATGCCCAAGGGATAGAGGCTTTTTTTCCGTTCCGAGGCTCCCGGCCTGGTCTTTTTAGCGACTTATCTGCGAGGGAAACTTGCCCCCTCCACTGTTCTTCCCGCCTCTTCGAGGCGGGAAGCCAGGGCTTCCCCCACAGATAAGTCACGAAAAGACAGCGTCCTCCCACCAGTCACGACAGAAAAGCCTCTGTCCCTTGAGTCCTCCTTTGGGGGGCTACCTGAGGCTTCCCGCTATGCGGGAAGAGTACTCACTGGAACCCTTTTTGAGATATTGTCTTTCAAGAACAGCCCATGCCTCATTTGCACTTAGACTATGAATAAATGATACGAGATAATAATTAGTAAAAGGTTTAGTTCAAGACGTGGACATGGAAAAGAAATGCCCCGGGACATCACAAAAATAGAACATCGAATCATTGAAGATCCCTTTCTGAATGTGGTTCTTCATCGGCCCGAAATCCCGTCAAACACGGGCAATATTGCCCGACTGTGCGCGGCCGCAGAGGTCAGGATGCACCTGATCCATCCCTTGGGTTTTAAAGTGGATGACAAACATCTGAAAAGGGCGGGATTGGATTACTGGCATGAAGTAGACGTTCGTTACCATGACAGCTTTAAGGAGTTTTTAGCTCAGAAGGAAAAAGCGGGGGAGGGGGATTTGATCGCTTTCAGTAAGAACTCCTCTACGGACTACACTAAAGCCAGAGTGAACCGTGGGGATTATTTGGTTTTTGGGCAGGAGACCCTTGGTCTCCCTTCTGAAATTCGAAGCAGATACCCCTGCTATAAGATACCAATCTGGGGTGCTGTACGCAGCCTCAATCTTTCCACATCGGTCGGTATTGTTGTATATCATTACCTGCATGAACTGGGACGGTTCTGAACAGGGCGTCATGTTGATCCGCTATATAAGTACACCATTCTATGAAGTTGCATCTCAGTTGAACAGGGCAAGTATGGTGATGAGGTCTTTTCGGGATGACTGTCGGGAGGCCTACGTTATTTCAAACAGTTACGGAATGGGGGACCCCCTGGCTTCCCGCTTCGGAGAAGCGGGAAGAACAGCGGAGGGGGGAGGCATCACCCGTCCGTAACTGTTTGAAATGACCAGGTCGGGAGGCTCGGAATCAAAGAAAAGATTTCATCACCATACTCTGCGTGCAGGAATATTTCTGAACAATTCGTACTCATTAATCGGACAAACCATGATTCAGTTCTCTACATGCTGATGATCTGATTTGATGGGATAGACAACTTCGGTTGTCCTAGGGGTTGAAACGGTGCTTGGATTGATTGAAGATGAAAACGAATTTCAGAGGTTTTTAACTAGGCCAGATCCTCACATTTCTCGGGCAGTGCAGATAATAAATCCATAATACGAAGGGTTGAGGTCTCGTCCATGCTTCCCATTCCGCAACTCGGGGTCAGAATGGAATTCCGAATGACCTGTTCTTTATCCAATCCCAACTCATAGGCACGATTCAGACCTCTTTCAAGTCTCAAGAAAATGTCCTCTACGGACTCCATACCCGTATAGGCCGAAGTTGGGACGACCCCCCACGCGATGATTCCTCCTCCTTGTAAAAAGCGGGAAATATGATCTGGGTATAGGAGAAAGAAGTCCATGTATTCATAGGCATCGAAATTGACAATATCGGGACCGGCCTCCATGATCATGGACCAGTCCGTGTTACCACAGCAGTGGATTCCCGTGAGTGCATCGGATCTCTCTCTGACATAGTCAATGAGTTCTTTAAGAAGGCTGATGACCTCATGACGTTCAATGGGTGAAAACGCAGAACCGTAGCCTGAAAGGTAGGGTTCGTCCAAAAAAATAATAGGTTTTTTCCCGGATCTCTCCATTTCTTTAACCTGCCAGAGGGCTTTGATTGAAAGTCCCTTTACCATGGCTTCCAGCAATTCGGGATCATATAGCAGAGATTTTCCATCAGGGACGGTAATACCTGCGGCAAAAGTGATGGGCCCCACGCTATGTCCCTTTATGTAGGGTCCATATTTCTTGGGATTTTCTTGGATTAACCTTATGAGTTCAGCAAGTCCGGGGGCGTACTCTTCGCTAATAGCGAAATAATCCAGGTCATCTGCTAAGAAATGATCATAAAAAGTGACAAGCTCAGACTCCCTGTAGTCGGGAGACACGGTGAGGGCTCTCTTGTTGTCAATGATCTTCAACAAGGGCAGACCTTCACTGAATTGGATATGCATGTCTTCTAGATGACTCCGTTTGACCAATTGTGGCCAAAAGGGGATTTCCGGAAGACATTTCAAGATGTGAAGGCACGTCTGTGTCACATCCGCGAATGGAACGCTGCCGATCCCTGTGGCACGAAAGCGGAAGCCGGCTTCTGTATGGTTTGAGTTCTTGTTCATATGGGTACTCTGGAGTTCCTGTTCTTACAGATCGAATCGTTCTTGTCTTCGAAAAATACTGGTATTCAGTGGTTTCTGGTGCATCGTATTAGAATATCTGAGAATAACGGTCAGGGTTCTTGATGGAGAACTCGATTGTATCAATGTGAGATGAGGTATGAACCATTCCCTCAAGACGATATCTATAGGGGCCAGTAGCGGTGATCTGATCTTTGAGGTTTTGAGAGGCTGTTTCTCCCAAGCGAGCTATACATTCTGCCATGGGTTTCGAGGCTTAAACCCTCAAAGCTCAGATCACTACGGGATTCAGTGGAATTTTTTTCTGAGATATCGTCTTGAGGAACAGCCCATACCTTATCTTTTACTTGATCCGCGAATATATGATACAGGGCACTGGTGTCGTGTCTCAGAAATAGCTTTCATTATCCTGAAT
>CAZFMX010000050.1:0-24912 GCA_964520425.1 uncultured Desulfobacteraceae bacterium | reverse complement strand
CAGCCAGGGCGCCCCTCTCGTTCTCATCCCTGGGAAGCCCCTCCGGTCCCCACATGAGAGCAATCATGTTTGCCTGGTACTTGACCGCAAGAGGGATCATCTTTTCATACCTTGCCGGCCGGCACATAATGGAGTTAATGATGGCCTTTCCTTTATACGCGGCCAACCCCGCTTCCATGGCATCGATATTCATGGTATCCAGGCACAGAGGAGGAGAATCCCCGATCTCGTTCTGGATCGTATTGACTACGAACTCCATCAACTCCGGGCCACCCTTTCTTGCGGGTCCAAGATTGATGTCAATCCAGTCCATACCCTTTTCCTTCTGTCGCTTGGCCTCCTCTGCAATGGGGCCGGGATCTTTCTCTTTAAACGCCTTTCCAATGACCCGGTCGATGACGTTCAGATTCTCTCCAATCAGTTTCATAGCCATTCTCCCTTCAAAATCTACTTAGCCCTGTCTTTCAGGAACTTGGGTAATAAAGAGGCGTCCCTCGGACCAATCACCACTTCCCAGCCAGGAAGCTCTTCTTCCATTTCACCGCTGATAGACGCGGCGTATCCGGGGATGATGATGCTCTTATGAACGATCTTATCGGCAATACCGCACTTCTTGATAAACATGCCCACCGCATCCCCTGAAAATTTGCCTGCGGCCCAGGAGGTCATGACAGAGAGCCCTTCTGTATCCATAATAAGGAGCCAGCACGGCACCCTGCTTGATTCGATTTCGCCGCTAACGATAAAGTAGGTGAGAGAGAAATTAGTCGTCACACAAACCGGTGAATTCTCATCCGGGGCCCCGATCTCATAGATCCCCTGGGTCACTGTCATGGGACGTTGGGGGTCCGTAAACAGGTTGAGCCTTTCCAGCAATA
The DNA here is from genome assembly GCA_964520425.1 of uncultured Desulfobacteraceae bacterium. GTDB lineage: Bacteria > Desulfobacterota > DSM-4660 > Desulfatiglandales > HGW-15 > JAFGFY01. The sequence continues at coordinate 24,034 of CAZFMX010000050.1, read as the reverse complement.
AGGGAAAAAGGTTTTCCCCTTTGAAATCAGACAGAACCACAATACCTGCATACTTGGCTATGAGCATGGAGGCGATCAGGGTCTCCATATCCAAATTGCTCGCCATTTCGCAGGGAAAAGTGATGGTGGGAAAACCCAATGAACGATTCCCTGCCTTGAGGGGCGCCCTACGTATCACCACCTGATCCTCGAAGAGCTGCTTTATCTCCCTGGCGCCTGAATCCAGCACCAAATCTTTCAAGCCCATGCCGGTCAATTGATCAGTGATGGCCGTAAGGGCCTCGACACTGTCGGCTTTGACCGCCAAGGGAAGTCCTTTTTCTTTGGCCAGGTTCCCCATCTCCTCCACATTTGCGTTTGTGGCGGCATAGAGGAGGGGTTTCTTTAAAGCACTGGCCTCGGCCCCCGCCCTGATGGTCTCCACATTGTCACTGATCAGAATGAGCCCGAACTCCGTCTCTTCGGCCATCTTTTTCGCGGCCGCTACAAAGCCCGCACCATCGCCACCTGTATCCTTCAGGGCCACGAGTTCAGGTTTCAAGTTCAGACCCACTCTTTCATATTGAAAGGCATTCCATTCCTTCAACTTCTTGTCCAGGTCTTCCGGATTGATGTCTGAATATACCATGGCGGCCAGCCCTGTGGGGTTATAAAAGGTCTTTTCATGTCTGAACATGACCGTTTCACCACCGATCTTGAGGGCCCGCACTCCAGCGCCAATGGCCACCTGCCTAATTGGAGGGGCAGAGGCCTCAGACAGTTGTGTTCTTGCCTCGTCCGAAACATAGGGACAGGAATCTAATTCCGCCTTCCCTGAGGCCAGATTCATGGCAAAGGCAAGACAGGTGGGAATCCCGCACTCCCCGCAGTTCGTTTTGGGCAATAATTTGAAAATCTGAATTCCAGTCAATCCCATAGTGATCTCCTCGTGATAGCTTAACGATTATCCGCGGTTCGTCAAACGAACCATTTCTTGATCTAAACTACTTTAGTCTATTCTCCGACAATGGGGTCCATCTTTAGGGCCGGATGATCTTTCTCCTGGAGAAAGGGGAGGATCTCATCCTCCGTAATTCCTACGGTTTCATCCGCAATTCTGTCAATGAGATCGGCAACGCCCATGGCCTCTCCCCGTTTAATGAGCCGCTCTTTGATCTCCTCCTTCAGGGACTTGGGCATCCAGACCATGCGAAGGAGCCCCCCGTCACCAAGGATAAACTTACCCTGGGTGATGTTGTATTTGGAATGTCCCACAAATCCCGGCGAGGATTGTCCACCGCCCATGACGCCGGCCAGGGTCGTGAACTTCATCCCGGAGGGGGTCTCGCCGGTGTAATCGCGATGGACCGTCATGACGCCGTTACACGACGGAAGGACCGCAGCAATACATTCGCAACACCCACAAGTGGTCATGGGGGCAATGAGCATGCTATAGAAATTATAATGGTCTATGGCCTGACGTGATGCCTTGTAGACAAAATCGTTGACCCCCTTCCATTGTCCGAGCTTGGGATCAATGCATTCGCCCTTTTCCACGGGCTGATTGGGGCCGGTCGGGTTGATCTCATAGGCGGCCTTGCAGTCCATCCAGTTGTAGGCGCCGCAAAGACCGGTCCTTTCGGGGCTAATCACGCAGACATGGCTCGGAGCAAATGACTGGCAAAGGGTACATGAATAATAGATCTCGACGCCCTCGTCGGTCATCTTTTCCACGCGGTCATCCCGGGCCTTATATTCCTCTCTGGCCCTCTCGGTTAGTTTGGCGACATCGTCTTCCTTGGTGTACAGGGTCACCTTTACCTTATCCAGGATGTTTCCAAAGTCCTGATGAAGTTTGGCATGGAGAATGGTGCCGATATCCTTTAGCTTAAAACCTTTTTCTATGGCCTGGTCGCCGACCCTGAGCCAGGCAATGTCCCTCTGACCAATATGCATGATGCCTTGTGCATAATTGATCAGATGGTGGATCTGCCTCTCCAAAATTGGCTCGAAATCAGACTGCATCTTACGACCGGCCACCTGTACATAGATGCCCAGGGGCATTCGAGTACCTTTCTTTATATCATCGACATCAGGTCCAACGACTTTGACCTCTCCGTCTTCAATCTCATTCATGTCGGCCATCTTACACAACTCGGTGCATTGAGTCTTTCCCCCACCGGTCTCCAGAAAGAGATCGTCCTTTCGAACACGTTCACCCTCAAAGGCCGGACCATAGGCGACTGGAATATCGATCTCCGTAATGGTCACCTTAAGACCGCGAATCTCAATAGATTTCTGAGGCATCTCATCGTGGACGACGTTGGCCACCACATGTTCATAGGTACAGACACCCGTAGGTAAGACCTCTGGAATATCGGTATCCGCAATGGTGGGGAATCCCCAGTTGATTGCACCGGCGGCATTGGCCGCCCATTCGGCGTTTACATCGCCCAATGCGTTGACAAAGGCAAAGATCCGGTCTTTCTGATAGGCCAGCTGCTTCTTATAATCCCCCGGCTGTATCCCGCCAAAGGCCATCCCGGCCCTGTTGGCAAAGCCCAATGCAAATACTGCAGCAGAGATGTCCGGGCCAAAGGGGACAAGGCGGGTATTCCATCCGATTTGCACACCCTCCTCCAGAAGCTGCTCCGCAAAGGTGGTCCCATTTTGGTTGGCTGCCATGAAGACATAAATGGTCTTGAGCTGATATTCCTCAGCCATCTTCTTGGCTGTGGCGGAATCAGGTGCTGAACCGACAATAGCGGCAAACCCGGGAGCGGTCCCATCCACAAATTCCACGCCTCTTTTTCTCATAATGGCATCATCGGCCGCTCCGAGCCAGATCTTGCCATTTTCCACATCCGGGTCTTCCATCTCAGGCTGATAAAAATCAGGATCCTCCACATACCGGATGGCCTCTACAATCTCTTCAGCGAAAAGGGCCGCCATGCCGGCGTCCAGCAGTCCACCCAGATAGGGGAGATGACAATCCTTTTTCACATGTGGGGGTAAGAGCTTTCGGGCAAACTCAAGGGGCTTCTTGGCGGAATCCAGGTCTGTCACCTTGATTCCCGTAAGGGAGTAGATAATCGGCAGAAAATAGGCCGTATTTGGAAATTCAAGCTTTTGGCTTCCTCCAAAGCTTTCGAGGGCCTTCATATACTTGCCTTCCGCCTTGGAGACAATATTATAGGCACCCTGAATCGCTGCAAAGGCTACTAGTTTCGACATGCTTTTGGGTCCTCCTTTCGTAAGAGGTAAGAGTTATATTTGATAAACTTGCATTAACTATGCTTGTGCATCCTCTTCAAACTTAAAAATAATCTCTCCACGAGATCGTATTCAGTGGGCTCGGTCGCCTTTTTCTTAGGGGCCTTCTTGGTCTTGGCCTCTTTCTTCTTAGGAGGGGCCTTCTTGGCCTTTTTCTTCCCCTTGGTTAGGCTCTTCTGAAGAGCCTCCAGATCGGCCTTTTCTTTGGCTTTCGCATCCGCCTTGGCCTTGACCTCTGCCGCTGCCGCTGCTTTGGCTTCCGCTTCCGCCTTTTCTTTGGCCTCTGTCTCTGCTTTGGCCTTGGCCTCTGCCTCCGCTCTTTCTCTGGCTTCCGCCTCTGCTTTGGCCTTGGCCTCTGCCTCAGGATCGGTTTTCGGTTTCAACTCCACGACCTTTTCCTCAGATTTTGGAGCGGCCTTTGGCTTCTCTTCCGCTGGCTTTTCTATCTTCGCCTCCGGCTTCGGAGCCGCTCTTTCCTCTTTCGGCTTCGCGGCTTCTTTCTTGGCCGGGGCTTCTTCTTTGGTAATGTCTATGTTCGGTTCAGGAGAAACGGCAATTAGATCAGCCTGTTCCAAGGACATTCTCTTTATAATCTCCTGAATATCCGTGGCTGTACCCCCATTGATCATAAGGTCAATAAACGATCGTACGAGCCTGACACTTTCCGGGTGTCTGAGAATGACCACATCGCTACCTGCAAGGAGATAGGTAACGGCAGCCACCGATTCCATCATGATACCTCGGCGCTCCGGATCCCCGATAATTGGGGCCTCGTCTAAGGACTGACCCACTTCTTTACACTTCCAGATCTCATTACCGATATTGGATATCATGGGGATCTGAAGTTTGTCGTCCTCCTGAGTCAACGCCGCCATACGAATACGCTCCATTACAGAGTAGGAATATTCCAGTCCGTATCCCAGGCCCCCCGTGGTGGGGTCAATGATAATCTTTTCACTGGGAACACCGAGATTTCCCAACAAAATATTGAGTTGTTTCGCTAAGTTGACATCAATAGGAGTTGAAGCCACAATCGTGTGGCCGTATCCTATGGCGCTAGCACCAACACCTTTATGATTTCCTTCTTCAACCGGACCGAGAGAGAGATTCTTGCCTTGGCAGGTCTCAGATATCCTCTTGAGAACCTCCTCGTCCTTTTGGTTGTTGGCAGTACCCCATACGATAACCGGCACATCTACGGCTCCTACCACTTTTTGAACCGTCTTCGTCACCTCATCCGCCCCCCGGTCCATACCATTGGGATCACTACTCTTCATCTGGACGACGATCATGTCGGCGCCATATTCATCCACACACTTCTTGGCCCAGGCATCGGGAGAGGAAATCACATCCTTAAATGGCTCCACTGCGGCGGTTGGCCACTCTTCAGAAGGGTTATAATCCCATATCTCCATGGCAATTTTTGGAGGATTGGGCATCTGACCCTCAAATAAATGAAAAGGATATGAATCTTGTCCGCCTAGTTTTACCTCACCACTTCCCACACCTATTGTGGACTCCCCTATCTTTCCTGAATAAGGTTGTTTGGGTATTTCAAAGGCCAATTTCATTACCTCCTTTTTCCACTATCCTTCTTTTGAAATCTACAGCATCTCTCAGGTTCGTAGACGCTTGTTTCTTAAACTATGTGAAAAATATAACAAAGACAAACAAAAAAAAACCTCTTTCAGAGGACAGCATGGAGAATAAACAACAGATCATGCCTTGTCAAGTAATTTCTATGAATAAAATAACAGGTTTATGTCTAATTTTGTTTCTATATATTGTGGCATTGAATCTGCCATATCATGATGTTGTTATTCAGAAGCCAGGGCCCTATCAAAGATCTCATAAGCCGCTATAAGGGCTTGGCTTTGCCGGCCAAGTTCCATAGTCGGCCTTCCCTGTAAATCGAAATCTCGGACAAGAGAATCCTCAGGGACCATACCGACCAATTCCAAGGGATACTGACTGACGACCTTTTCAATGGTGTTCCGGTCTTCTTCTTTTGCCTGGTTGATAATGAGGAGTTTACGGCCTATATTCAATGACAGGCTCTGGGTTAATTCATCGATTCTAGCCGCTGACTTTATGCCCCTATGAGAAGAATCTGACACCATCAGGAGTAAATCAATGTTGTTTGTGGTCAGCCTGCTGATGTGTTCCATTCCAGCCTCATTGTCAATAACCACAAAGGTATAATTACTGACTAATTTTTCTAGGTATCGTGTTAATAGGGTGTTGGCCGCACAGTAGCACCCAGCTCCTTCCGGTCTACCCATTACCACTAAATCAAAACCCTTTGATTCAACAACCGCCTGTTCCAGTTTCATCTGCATATAGACATCTTTTGTCATACCCGCGGCGACACCCGTTTTCATCTCTTCTCTTGCCCCTCCGAGGGTCTCTTCAACTTCCAGACCTAAAACCTCATTCAGATTAGCATTTGAATCCGCGTCAACACCCAGGACGGGCGTTTTTCCCTGCTCTACCAGGTACTTGATAAGTAGGCCGGCAATCGTTGTTTTACCTGTTCCCCCTTTACCGGCAAGGCCAATAGTATATGGCATTATCTCCCCCTTTTTCAGCATATTTTAGTTGATATTCCGCTCAGATTTTTCTACAGTAAAAACGCTCTAACATATCTTAATGAGTTTGAAAATTCATGGCACACCGACCCAAGAAAGGCCGGGGATTTTTCCTCTCTAAATAGGCTCAAACCATATGGTTTATACCTAAGGCCTCTAGTAAATCTCAATGGGGCTCTGCCTGGAATTGAAGCTCCCCGCGGCAAGCCGCGGGAAACTTCCAAAATGTGTTGTAATTCGCTCGCTGACCCCGCAGCAAGCTGCGGGGATTGCACTCGCTATGCATTTTCAATTCAGAGCGCCCAATGTGAGGAGATTTGTTTTTTTATGCAAGAAGAAACAGAAATATGGCAGCAGGTCACAAGATGTATTGAAGAAAAAGTCTCAAGATCAGACTTTAATACATGGTTCTCCCATACCACTCTTCAAAAATGCGATCCGGACATCGCTGTCATCGGGGTTCCAAATAAATTTGTAGCCGATTGGCTACGCGAGAAATATCAGATTCAAATAAGAAAATCTTTTAAAACCGTTCTCAATCAGACACCTCAACTCCTCTACAGTTACGATCGCCCATCCGACTCCATGGAAAAACCGAGCCCAATACTCACCGAAAATAATTATGACCCCTCTAAACATCACCTCGATCTATCTATGACGTTCAAACGGTTTATTGTTGGAGACTCCAATCGTTTTGCTTCTTTATCGGCCCTGGAAGTGGCTAAAAACCCTGCCGATCAATATAATCCTCTCTATATTTTCTCTAACCCGGGCCTTGGAAAAACCCATTTACTGAATGCTATAGGCCACCATGTTCTTTCCAATAACCCCCATTTAAATGTTAGGTATATCACTTCTAATAAATTTACAAGTGACTTCACTTACTCCGTAAAGACAAACACTTTTGACGACTTCAAGCAGGCTTATTCGAATATAGATGTCTTACTTTTTGACGACGTCCATTTACTCACTCAGCGAAGAAAAACACAAGAAGAATTTCTAGTTCTATTCAACTCCCTTTTTCAAAATAAGAAGCAGATCGTCATAACAGGTGACAGACCTCCAAACCAAATAACCAAAGTCGATCCTCGATTAACATCAAGGTTAGGATGGGGGTTGATTTCGGAAATTGCGGCACCGGATCATAAAATAAAGATCAAGATTATTGAGAAGAAGGGTAAAGAAGATAGTATAGAAATTCCCGATGATGTGATCTTCTATCTTTCAACATTGAATAATGATATAAAAAGTTTAATCAGAAATGTTACTCGAATAAAAACCTATGCATCCCTTAATAATAAGGACATAAACATTTCTATGGCCAAGGCATTTATCAAAGACTATCGTATGAGGCGTATAGAACTTGATGATGTCAAATCCATCGCTGCAGAATATTTTAATATTCCTGTATCTGAGTTAATCTCAAATAAAAAACAAAGAATATATTCTTATCCTAGACAGATAGCAATGTATCTTTGTAGAAAATACACAGACTTATCTCTTAATAAAATTGGAGAAGCCTTTGGAAAGAAAGATCATTCTACTGTCCTTTATGCAGTAGAACGGATAAATAAATATAAGGAAATTAAAAAGGAAATTAAAAAGGATCTAAAAATGATTGAAAATTTATTAAGTTGAATTTTTATATTATTAGATCCTTTTGAGGATTATGACTTTTTGTAGTTTTTTTATTAGAATTAAACAAATGATTTACATTAGCCATTCTGATTACGGACCTTAGTTATTCATGTGAAGAACGATGGGATTTTTATTAAAAAAATGTAGTTTTTTTTATTTTTATTTCAATAAGTTAAATATGTTTTCATCAATAAACCCAATGATTAATATTATTATTAGTTAAAGTATCTATATAAAACATTATATGGGAGGGGGAGTATGGAGATAAAGATTGATAGAGATGAACTTCACAAAGCCATTTCCCGGGTACAAAGCATCATTGAAAAGAGGAGCAACATCCCCATACTTTCAATGATTCTTCTATCAGCTGAGGATTCGTATATTACTATATCGGCAACAGATTTAGAAATCAGCTATCAACAGAAGATTGCAGCTGAAGTATTAAAACCTGGAAGTATTACTATTTCGGGAAGAAAACTATTTGAAATACTTAAAGAGAGTAAGTCTTCCGAAATTTCTATTAAAGAGAAAGAAAACAACTGGGTGTCTATTTCCGATGATGATGCCCGATTCAATCTAGCCTGTCTTCCCGCGGATGAGTATCCCTTGCTTGTTGAACCTAAGGATGTGATTACAATAGAGATGGATGGGGCTACTTTGAGAGATATGATCAGTAACACTATATATTCCGTAGCCCTAGAAGAGGCTGGATTCAAACTCTCAGGAGTGTTCACGGAGGTTGTCACTCAGAAGGAGAAGTCTTTATTGAGGATGGTCTCTACAGACGGGCACCGTTTATCTAAGATTGACAGAAAAGTTGAAAAAGTAGAAATGCTCAAAATGAACGGCGGTGTTATGATTCCCAAAAAAGGGATATTGGAAATAAACAAACTGGCCTCCGAAGGGGGACCAATAAATGTAGGATTTGAAAAGAATAACTGTGTCGTACGAAGGGAGAATATTCTTATTGTTATTAGACTACTGGAAAGCCAATTTCCTGATTACAATGCAGTGATTCCTGAAAAAATGAAAAACGTTATCTCGATTAGCAGAATAGACCTACTAGATGGGATGAAGAAGATGGTCATTCTGAGCAACGAAAGCTATAAAGGTGTCAGAATGACGTTCCATAATGACAATTTGGAATTGGTGTCCATCAATCCTGATCTTGGAGACGCACAGGAAAATCTTAAAGTGGGATACAAGGAAGAAAGTCTGGAACTGGGATTTAATGCTAGATATTTTATAGATGTACTTCAAGTGATGGGAAGTGATGTGGTGGAGTTAGGTGTGATTGACAATTCGAGTCCCTGTGTGATCACCGGGAAAGATGACAAAGGGTTTTTAGGGCTGATTATGCCGATGAGGCTATAGAAAATATGGATAAAGAACCAACATACGGCGCATCTGATATCAAAGTTCTGGACGGGTTAAGTGCGGTCCGAAAAAGACCCGCGATGTATATTGGAAATACAGCTTTCGAGGGATTACACCACCTGGTGAACGAAGTTGTAGATAACAGTATTGACGAGGCTATGGCCGGATACTGTGATCGGATACAGGTCGAAATCTTAAGTGATGAGAGTATTACTATCATAGATAATGGGCGTGGAATCCCTGTGGATATACATAAGACTGAAAAGATACCAGCTGTAGAAGTGGTGATGACGAAACTCCACGCTGGTGGAAAATTTGACAATAAGACTTATCGGGTATCAGGGGGACTTCATGGTGTAGGGGTCTCTGTGGTCAATGCCCTTTCAGAATATTTGGAGGTGGAAGTTTATAGAGACGGTCATATCTATTTTCAGAGATATGAGAGAGGAATTCCTCAAAATAAACTCCAAGTTAAAGGAGAGACAAAGAAGCGTGGAACCAAGCATCACTTTCTTCCTGATAGTCAGATCTTCGAGAAAGTCCTGTTTGACTTTGATACCCTTGCGAGGAGGATGAGAGAGCTCGCTTTTCTCACAAATGGCGTTGAGATTCAGATTACGGATGAGCGAACAGGAAAAAAGAAGGAATTCAAATATGAGGGTGGAATAAAATCCTTTGTGGAGCACCTCAATAAGAACAAGGACGTTATTCACAAAAAACCGATTTATGTATCAGGAGAAAAAAATGGTGTTCTTATAGATATAGCCCTACAATACAATAACTCCTATAAGGAGACCCTCTATACATTTGCGAATAACATCAATACCACCGAAGGTGGGTCTCACCTGAGTGGATTCAGGTCCGCTCTAACGAGGAGTATAAACCTCTATCTTCAAAATACTAAACAGACAAAAGGCTTTAAAGATAAATTGTCAGGGGATGACGTGAGAGAAGGTCTGACCGGTGTTATTAGTGTAAAACTGCCGAATCCACAGTTTGAAGGGCAGACAAAAACCAAACTGGGTAATAGCGAAGTAAAGGGTCTGGTTGAAAACCTTTTAAACGAGGGATTGAGTAGTTTTTTTGAGGAAAATCCAACTGTTATCAAATCTATATTATCAAAAGTTATTGATGCGGCCAGAGCCAGAGAGGCTGCAAGAAAAGCAAAGGAGCTTGCTCGACGAAAGGGTATTCTTTCTGATAATTCTCTACCAGGAAAACTTGCGGACTGCCAGGAAAGGGATGCGACACGCAGCGAAATATTCATTGTGGAGGGGGATTCGGCAGGGGGATCTGCGAAACAGGGAAGAGATAGACGCTTTCAGGCTATTCTTCCCCTTAAAGGGAAGATTCTTAATGTGGAAAAGGCGCGGTTTGATAAGATGATCTCCAGTGAGGAGATACGAACTATGATCACCGCCTTAGGTACGGGAATTGGTGAGGAAGAATACAAAATAGACTCACTCAGATATCACAAAGTCATTATTATGACGGATGCCGATGTAGATGGATCCCATATCAGGACCCTACTCCTTACCTTCTTCTATAGACAGATGCCTGAACTGATTGAAAGGGGCCATCTCTATGTGGCACAACCCCCTTTGTATCGCGTCTTGGTAGGCAAGAAGGAGTTGTATATTAAGGATGAAGAGGGTCTAAATAAACATCTGCTAAAGAGGATATCGGAGAATGAGAAAGTCTGTCTTGATAACGGCGAGGAGATCTCCAATGCCAGACTTATGAATTTGCTCAGCTCAGCTATTCGGTTTTACGAGTGTATAGAGAGACTTTCCAAAAGGGGATATAGTCGCAGACTCGTTGAGTTTCTGGTATCAGCAGGGGCTAAAGATAAAACAGCTTTCAAAAACAGGGAATTCATGGACCCCCTTTTTAAGAGACTACAGGAAGAGAATTTTGAGGTTCGAGATATACAATTAAGCGAGCAGGGTGGATACTACGAGTTCCGCGTTAATGAGAATTTCAATGGTGGTCACACTACAACGGTAAACTGGGAGTTTTTTTCATCTCCTGAGCTAACACAGATGCTGAGGATATCTAAACAATTAGGAGAATTGTCAAAGAATACTTTTATCATAAAGGCCGATGTCCGGGAAGAGAAGATTGATGATCTTCAACAACTTCTTGAAACACTAATGAGCAGGGCAAAGAAGGGATTATCCATCCAGAGATACAAGGGGTTGGGTGAAATGAATCCAAATCAGCTTTGGGCAACTACCATGGACCCTGAGAAAAGGACATTACTCAAAGTGCAAATCGAGGATGTGTTGGAGGCGGACGAAATTTTTACGATTCTCATGGGAGATAAGGTCGAACCAAGGAGAGAATTTATACAGAGTAATGCGCTGAATGTAACAGAGTTGGACATCTAACACTCTCAATTCAGGCCCATCTGTTTCCAGAACACACCTCTAGAGTCTATAGATTTCCTTTTCATTGATTCTGCATTGATTCGCTGACCAATGCAGGACTATCTGAAAAAGAGATCCCAGAGACATGTGTGGTTTAAGAGAAGGAGTTTAAAGCGTGGGATTCTCTCCACTTTTTTCATTCAGACGATAAGATCGTTTTAGGGAAATGTAGAAGGTTGGTTCAATAGGAGAAAAATATGGTCGGTATAATGAAATCCGATACAGTTAATATAGAAGATGAAATGAAAAAGTCTTATCTCGAATATTCAATGAGTGTCATCGTGGGTAGGGCCCTGCCCGATATTCGAGATGGTCTCAAACCGGTTCATAGACGCGTACTCTATAGTATGCTGGAACTGAAAAACTTCTACAACAGGGCCTACAAGAAGTCTGCTAGGGTGGTTGGAGATGTGATAGGAAAATACCACCCCCATGGAGATGCCGCCGTCTATGATGCCATCGTTCGAATGGCGCAGGATTTTTCTCTGAGATACACCTTGGTTGATGGTCAGGGGAATTTTGGATCCATTGACGGGGATCCGCCTGCAGCCATGCGTTATACGGAAGTCAGAATGACGCAACTGGCGCAGGATTTCTTATCCGATATTGATAAGGAAACAGTGGATTGGACCCCCAATTATGACGACTCTCTTCTTGAACCGGTCATCCTTCCCACTACGATCCCAAATCTGTTGATTAATGGGAGTTCGGGAATTGCCGTAGGGATGGCCACGAACATCCCACCCCATAATCTCTCCGAAGTTTGTGACGCCATTATTAGGGTGATTGATCAGCCTGATGCCGATTTTAAAGAGCTGATAAAACTTATCCCTGGACCCGAATTTCCCACAGGTGGATTTATCGTCGGGAAAAAGGGAATTCATCAGGCCTATAAAACCGGGAAAGGCATTATCAAGATAAGGGGTAGAGGATTTGTGGAGAAAGTGGGGAAGAACAGGGAAAGGATCATCATTTCTGAAATTCCCTACCAGGTAAACAAAGCCCGTCTATTAGAAAAGATAGCTGAGTTGGTTAAGGAGAAAAAGATAGAGGGTATCTCTGACATCAGGGACGAGTCGGATAAGGACGGCATGCGAATCGTGATTGAAGTCAAAAAAGATGCCATGCCCCTGGTGATACTTAATCGTCTTTATAAATTTACCCAGATGGAGATTTCTTTCGGCATCATTCTCTTGGCCATAGTCAATGGGCAACCGCAGGTCTTGAAGCTGAAAGAGTTTCTGCAACATTTTATCAGGCATCGACAAGAGATCATCATACGAAGGACTCATTATGATTTGAGAAAGGCGGAGGAGCGTGCCCATATTCTCGAAGGACTCAAAAAGGCCCTGGATTTTCTGGACGATGTGATCGAGTTGATTAGATCATCCTCTGACCCTCAAGAGGCCAAGGCACGGTTGGTTTCTGAGTTTGAACTCTCAGATGTCCAGGCCCAGGCCATACTGGACATGAGATTACAGCGCCTGACCGGTCTTGAAAGGGAGAAACTGGATGCGGAATACAAGGACTTGATTAAGAGCATTGCCCGGTTTAAGGCCATTCTTGATAGCAATTCCCTGGTGCTTCAAATCATCAAAGAGGAGGTCACGGAAATCAAAGAGAAATACGGTGATGAGAGAAGAACGGAAATCCTCGAAGAGATGGAAGAGCTTGACTTGGAGGATCTCATCGCGGAGGAAGACATGGTGGTTACCCTGAGTCATCAGGGATATATTAAGAGAAATCCCATCAGCCTCTATCGCGCCCAACGCCGCGGGGGGAAGGGGTTGACCGGTGTGAAACCCAAGGCAGAGGACTTTGTCGAAAACCTTTTTGTCGCCTCTTCCCATGACTATCTGCTCTTCTTTACCAACAAGGGGCGCGTCTATTGGAAGAAGGTCCACGAAATTCCCGAGGCTGGCCGTATGTCTAGGGGTAAAGCAATCGTGAATCTCCTTGATCTTAAGAAGGATGAGCACGTAGAGACGACCCTGTCGGTAAGGGATTTTCGTGAAGACAAATATGTTGTCATGGCCACTAAGAAAGGCATTATAAAGAAGACCGCACTAGAAGCTTACAGTCACCCAAGGGCAACGGGCATTGCGGCCATCAAGATCAGAGAAGAGGACGAACTGATTGCTGTGCGGCTGTCGAGTGGGGAAAACGACGTCTTTCTAACGACACGACAGGGAAAGTCTATACGATTTAAGGAGTCAGACTTGAGGAGTATGGGAAGAGTAGCGGAAGGAAATATCGGGATCCGGATGGAGGCAGAGGACCATCTGGTGGGCATGGAGGTCTTGGGAGAAGAAGAGGCCACGGTCCTCACGGTGACAGAAAATGGTTATGGAAAGAGGACCAAAATGGAAGAATATCGGCGCCAGGCCAGGGGAGGCAAGGGTATTCTGACCATAAAGACCACGGAGAGAAATGGCCCGGTGGTATATTCCTATCAAGTCACGGATCTGGATGAACTTATGATCATCACCGGGCAAGGGAAAATCATTCGCTTGAAAGTGGGGGATATCTCTGTGATAGGGCGGAATACCCAGGGTGTGAAGTTAATCAATCTTGGAGAGGGTGAGAAGGTGGTCGGAGTGGCCAAACTCATGGAAGATGAATAGAGGATATGATGACATCAGGAGAGAAGCTTTTCATGGCAATAGGAGTGGAACATGTCGAAATCTGAAATATCAAGGGTCGCTGTCATTGGCGCTGGCAGTTGGGGGACGACACTGGCAAATCTCCTTGTTGAGAAGGGATGTCATGTAGATCTGTGGGTTAGGGAGGAAGATGTTTATCATCAGATCAACGACGATCACATTAACAAGAAGTTCTTACCGGACATGCCGCTTGACCATCGTCTTCACCCGGTGAGATCTTTCGAAGAGGCCCTGGCAAATAAGGATCTTGTGCTCATGGTTGTGCCCTCTCATGTTTTTCGGGAAGTCCTGAATAACATGAAGCCCTATCTTCACTCAGAGACTGCTTTAATGACAGCCAATAAAGGGATTGAGAACGAGTCCCTGATGACCATGTCTCAGGTGGCGGAAGATGTCCTGCCAAAAGAATATATGGAGCAATACGCCTGCCTGGCAGGGCCCAGTTTTGCGAGGGAAGTCTACCAGAAACACCCTACAGCGGTGACCATAGGATGTCGCGATAAGGATCATGGAGAAAGGATTCAACGGCTCTTCTACACTAAGTTTTTCAGGGTATATTTTTCTGAGGATGTGATAGGTGTAGAATTGGGTGGCGCGCTGAAGAATGTGATCGCCATAGCTGCCGGCACGGCAACCGGCTTGAATTTCGGATACAATTCACTAGCGGCCTTGATGACCAGGGGATTGGCCGAAATTACCCGGTTGGGTGTAGCCATGGGCGCCATACCATTGACATTTGCCGGTCTTGCGGGCATGGGAGACCTCGTCTTGACCTGCACGGGGGCATTGAGCAGAAATCGAACCGTGGGGGTGAAGATTGGTCAAGGGATGAAGCTGGACGAGATCGTCAATAGCATGGATATGGTGGCCGAAGGGGTCAAGACGTCTGTTTCCGCATACAACCTGGGTTTGAAAATGGGCGTCGATATGCCTATTACCACAGAGGTCTACCAAATCCTTTACCACGGAAAGGATCCAAAACAGGCGGTCATAGACGTTATGACCAGAGAATTGAAGCCAGAGCTGGATTGATGAGTTTGATTGATATTCCGCATGAGAGAAATTCTCTACACGGAACGATGTTCCTGATCACATCTCCCATTCTTAGTGTCGTGTCTCAGAATGAACTTGAATAAGAGAAGTACCTGCTGCACAGATTCAAAGGGGGCATGGGGGTCTCTTTTCAGTTCCATCACCCAAAAGACGTCCAAGCCTGTTACCGCCCCCAAAGAGGACAACGTTCTGTGGACAGGCACAAGGAATGCCCGTCGCTGTGGGTACATTGTTCGTGGGGCTGCTTCATAATATGCAAAATTATGGTGTCCTTCGACTTTGCTCAGGACCGTGAGCCTGTCGAACGGCCGTTCCACGACCTCTGGATAGATGGTGGTGAAACTGAACAGAGACTCCCATACCCCCAACGTGTCATCAAACCGGCTAAAATTATGGAAGGTATTTCTGAGACACGATACTAGATGTTTACAATTCAGTCGTCAATTTGTTTTCCCAAGACGATCCGGCTTATCACCGCACATACCAATCCAAATGGCAGGTACCCTGCGTATCCAAGAATTGGCATCTCAAATACTTGGAAGCCATGGACAAATGGGATGTTGTATTTCCACTTGGCCATGCTGTAAGCGTTCCACATCTCCCAAAACAGGCCACAAATCATGGCAGACGAAGCAGAGGAGAATATCTCTCGCCAATCTCCATGAGTGATCGGGGAAAAAAGATGAGGTTCTCCAAGGATCGTCTGAATGCAGATGATGATGAGGAGTGGAGATACCCATATGAGAGGGAAGAGATAATTGGGCCAGATTCCTATGCCGGCCAGACCTGCCCCTATGCTCAAGAGGACGAGCCAGGCCACAGCCTGAGGGTGAGAAAACCTGATGGGAAAGAATGCTTGAAAATACCGCTGTGTCCATGAGAAACTAAGCAACCAATCCCGGGTCCCTATGAAAGCTGGAAGAACGGTTGAGAAAGGCAGAGTGGCATACCAGAAATACTCCCAAGGACTAAAGACGGGCCCCACATAATACCAGTTCTGTACGAATCGATTAAGGTATTCAAAGAACCACCAAAAGCCTGCGCTGACTGGAAAAAGGAGGAGAAAAGAGCGGGGTCGGTTTCGTAATATACAGCGGCCTGAACGACGATAGGTAAGGGCATTGATCATGATGATATACCCCAGCCAAAGTGGTGTGAAAGTATGAGCCTGGAAATCAGATAGCCAGGGGAGACGCGTCCATGCCAAGATCCAGGCGGTAATGGTTAACAGGATCCCTCCCCAGCCCCACCAAGGGAAGGGGAAAGTATTTGAGGGCGTGGCGGCAGGTGCGCGGTGGTCTGCTTTTGCCAGACGGATGAGGAAAGGGATGAGCCATGCGAGAATGAAAAGAATATAAACTATGAACATGGGCCAAGAAAAAGGCGCATGTCGGACATAGGATGTCCGGGGAGGAAATTCCAGGTAAGGGCTGATCTCCTTGTCAGCGAGGAGGATCCCTAAAACAGGAAGCCCCAAGAGCATCATCGCAAGCATGGTCGATATGATGATGGTCCGTCTCATGGTCCCAATGACTGGAAGTATATCCTTAGCCCGTTCTGTGTGCAATCCTTAACTCTTGTCTGGGGGCAGTTTGTCGGTGAGACCAGATTGGACCTCATTGAGATGGGATTATCGTTTGCCGGAAGGATGTACTGTGTGAGTGGGCTCGTCTTAAACAATCACGAGAGTTTTTCATGATTGTGATTTGATGTATGGAAAGGAGAGTATCCGTGGCAACGATTCAACCCAAAGGAGAAAAGCTTAGACAGGCAGTAAGATGGATTTCAGAGGAACAAGAGGAGCGCAAAGAAAAGGGAGTCCAGAAACTTATTCAGGAGGCGGCACTGAGATTCAACCTATCTCCTAAGGAGGAGGAATATCTGATCTCTTTCTATGGTGAAGGTAAGGAGTAGGAATCTATAGATCAAGCTCATCTTTTTCTTTCATTTTGTTGAGCATCCCCCTGGACACTCGTACAAACAGCCATAGGATGAAGAACGCGGGGATCGTCCCGGCCAATATCGGTACCCAGAAGCCGTCCTGCGGGAGGTGATTCAACCCTACACAAACGCAAACAACTGCAATAATGATGAGATAAGCAGTGGCCAGGCCGCATAGAACTAGGATGGACCATAGGCCGATCGTTTTGAAGGGGAAGGGCTCTCGCTGAATCATTTTGCGGTGCTTTTCAGCTTTTGTTGAAGAAAACTGAGCTGGCTTTTGACCTTATTGTCTATCTTGATTTTATGTTCAATTACCTCAGAGGCGTAGAGTGCAGTGGAATGATTCCGATTTATGGATTTGCCGATATCTTCTAGAGTTGCATCGGTATATTGGCGACAGAGGTAGACGTAAACATTTCGAGGATATGAATGGATCTTTTTCCTTGATTTCGAACGTAAGACATGAGGTTCAATCTTAAAATATTGGCATACATGCTTTTCAATACTTTGCATGGTTATGGTCTCTTGCTCAGTGACATGGCATCGAAGGACTTCTTTGGCCAGATCAAGGTTCATCTCAGCTTTCATGAGTTCTGATTTGGCCTTAAGGCACCTGAGGGCACTCTCCATCTGGCGGATATCTCGAGTGAGGTGCTTTGCAAAGAGATGAATAATGTCCTCTGAAAGAGAAAGTCCCTGTTCTATGGCCTTTTTATCCAGGATCTTCACGGCCGTATGATAGTCGGGTCTTTCAAGCTTTGTGATGATACCAGAAGTGAGACGAGATGAAAGCTCTTTTGTCATGGTTGGAATATCTTTGGGTAAGAGAGGGCTGGTAAAAATAATCTTCTTGTTCTCGTTTGCCAGTGCATCCAGGGTATATCCCAGTTCAATCTGTGTTTTTGCCTTCCCTTCAAG
Organism: uncultured Desulfobacteraceae bacterium; assembly: GCA_964520425.1. Taxonomy (GTDB): domain Bacteria; phylum Desulfobacterota; class DSM-4660; order Desulfatiglandales; family HGW-15; genus JAFGFY01. The sequence goes on along the minus strand of CAZFMX010000050.1, from coordinate 6,172 downwards.
AAAATGAACCTCCTCCAACAGGAGGACATCACAGCAGCGGCGGTATTTATTTTTAAACTCATCGATCCGCCCGTTCTTTAGGGCAAAGATCATCTCATTGACAAAATCTTCTGCCGTAACGTAACATACTCTGACACTCGAATCCTGGTCCAGGATGGCATGGCCAATGGCTTGAGTGAGGTGGCTTTTTCCAAGACCTGTGCCGGCCAACATGAAGAGGGGGTTATAGGGTTGATTATCCCCTAGGGCCAAGGCCTTTGAAGCCGAGTAGGCGAACTCATTGCATTGCCCCACAACAAACCGATCAAATGTGTATTCTTGATGAAGCCATCCTCTCCCACATCTTCTCTTTGTCGGCATATGGGGGAGGGTCAGTTGTTTTGATCTACTTGGAGGGTCGCTAGTGTCAGGTTTTTTTCCTAAAGGCTTTACCTTCAAGGCGAGTTTGTAACGGCTATTTTCCATCGAGCCCAGCCTTCGCTCAATAAGCCCTAAATAATTATCCCTGATCCAGTCTCTCGAGAATTTATTTGGGCATCCCAGGACAATCGTGTCATCCTTATTCTCCAAAAAGGTCACAGGGTCTATCCATAGCTGGAAGCTCTTCTTCGGAATTGTAGGTTCGATCTCTCTCTTCACACTATCCCAGATACTGCTCATCGTGGACTCTCCAAGAATGGGAAGGGGTTAAGTGATTGGGTTCAGTCAGCGAACGAAAAGATATAGAGAAACTCGAAAAGGTACGGCAGCGAGCCTCCATTTCCTCCAAGGAAATGATTAGGCGTTTTTTCATCATATATCCTGATCCCTGTCAAAGTGAATGGACAGCCGGAAATATTTAGATCGGGTTAGATTCTTGACATAGTCTAACTTCCTGAAAGCACAGAATGTTCTTTTTTGGTAGGGATAAGGTTCGGTGAAAATCAAAAAAAAATAAAGAATATTTTTTATTTTGAAATCAAATATTTGTCGAGGTTTTCCTTATGGTGTACAAATACACTAACAATCCAATTGTTTCGATATTCTTTGTTTTTTGACGTTTTTTGCCATTTTTCATTTCTTTTCATTGCGTTTTTTTGGCTCGGGATCTATTGAGAAATCTGCGAATATTTTAGGTAGGTTTCTTGCATATTGCCGGAAAGGCTTACAGATCAAGGATCTCTAAATGCTATGATAAAAATTGGAGGGCAATGGATATAGGGAGAGAAGGAATTTCTGAAGAATGTAATAAAAATATTTTTTTAATTTGCCGCATAAAATAAAAAATTGACAAGGATTCTTACTTGGGGCCTCCACATATCTGGACACCGGATAGATCCGTGGTGATCCGTGCAATCCTCATGAGTAGAGCACAAGGATAGCTAAATTAATCAAGATTAATTACAATAAAACATAATTTAATCAAGCGATGATAAAGATAGAATTAAATAACACGCCAATTCAAACCGTCTTCTCATTGTTGGTTTTTGTCGATATTCGAGTAGGGCCGTATAATATGGTGAGGAGAAGCCTTAAGCTCCATCCATGTTTCACGTGAAACATGGATTATTGCTTTCCAAATATGGGGGATTGTGTTATTTGCTTTTTCCCAGTAAAAGGCGTTTTCGGGGCTTTAATAGAGTGGGTCCCGGCAAAGAGACGAGATCAAGAATGTTTTGCGAGAATAGGCCGATTTCATGGGAACTATTATCTCCATTGCAAACCAGAAAGGGGGGGTGGGAAAGACAACCACTGCCATAAACCTGGCCGCCTCCCTTGCGGCTGCAGAAAAGACCTGTCTTCTGGTGGATTGCGATCCTCAGGGCAACGCGACAACAGGGCTGGGGGGCGACAAAGGAGAAGGGAGCTCAGGCCTCTATGATATGATGCTGGGTTCTGAGCCTGAGTCAAGAGTGATCGTCTCGACGGATTTGCCGGGATTAGATCTTGTTGGGGCTACGGCTAACCTGATCGGTGCAGAGGTAGAATTGGTCTCTGTGGAGAAAAGGGAGTATAGACTCAGGCGTAAGCTCTATCCTCTCAAAGAGCGATATGACTACATCTTCCTTGATTGTCCTCCTTCGCTGGGTTTTCTTACGGTTAATGCTATGACCGCTTCAGATTCTGTCCTTATCCCACTACAATGTGAATTCTATGCCCTAGAGGGATTGACCCAGTTATTAAAAACCATTAGGGCGGTTCGCCAAGGACTAAATCCATCTCTGGATGTAGAGGGGATCCTCCTGACGATGTATGATGCTCGGAACAATCTTACGGTTCAGGTGGAAGACGAAGTGCGAGGACACTTCAAGGCAGCGGTCTTTCAGACCATTATTCCCAGAAACGTGCGTCTGAGTGAAGCCCCTAGTCATGGGAAGCCCGTTCTCCTTTACGACATCGCGTCCAAGGGGGCCCAGAGTTATCTGTCTTTGGCCAAAGAACTTGTTGAACGAGGTAAGAGTCGATGACAAAGCGGAGGGCGTTGGGGAAGGGCTTATCAGCCCTCATCCCAGATGGGAACGGCCTGAGTCGTGGAAATGAAACCTTCTTTCAGTGCCCTATTGAGGAAATAGAGCCCAATCCTTTTCAACCGAGGCAGGTTTTTGACGGTCCCGAACTGGAGGCTATGAAGGACTCTGTGAAGAGGGATGGAATCCTTACGCCGCTCCTCGTAACAAAGACAGATCAAGGGTATCAACTCATCGCGGGTGAGCGCCGCTGGCGTGCCGCCCAAAACGCGGGCCTGGAAAGGGTCCCGGTCGTGGTTCGGGAGACTACACCCGCAGAGTCTCTGGAGCTGGCCCTTGTGGAGAACATCCATAGAGAAGACCTGAATCCCATAGAGGAGGCCCACGCATTTAAGAGGTGGCTGGAGGTGACGGAAGCGACTCAAGAGGCCCTTGCCGAGAGATTGGGCATGGACCGGTCCACCGTTACGAATTTCTTGAGACTCCTGAATCTTCCAAAGACCATTCAAGATGATATCATCCATAAGAACTTGAGCATGGGCCATGCCCGTGTGTTGGCTGGTCTTAAGGATCCCGCAGAACAGAAAGAGATCAGGGATCTCACTATTAGGAAGGGCCTGTCGGTGCGACAAGTGGAGAACTTGGTAAAGAGGAAGAAGGCACCGGTGAAGTCGACGTTGCATCATACAGAGGAGGATGGATATTTTCAATCACTTGCAGATGAACTGAAGAGATCTCTGGGGACAAAGGTAGATATCAAGCGGAGGCGGGGCGGCAAACAGGGGACCATTATCATCTCGTTCTATTCACATGAGGAGTTGGAACGTCTTCTGGATCTTCTCTCCTGACGGTTGTTTTTCCCCATTTCCTTTCTTGGCCTTGGGCCAATCGATGTAAATTATCTCTGTGATTAACGCATATCAGGATAGCCATGATCAGGGTCACTGTGATCAACGCGCTCGACTCGCCAAGAACAAAGAACATAAGGGGTACGACACATGAAGACACCATAGATCCCACAGAGATGTAGCGCCATCCATACACCGTGATCAGAAAAACCAACAAAGTCGCCAGGCAGGCAGCAGGAGAGAGGGCAAGATAAACGCCTAAAGCGGTGGCAAATCCTTTTCCTCCTCGAAATCTCAGATATATTGAATATTGATGACCTAAGAGGGCCGACAATCCCGTAATGGCTAGAATCGCATCAGATTGCGGGAAGAGGAAGGCAAGAAGAGAGAGAGGAAGAAAACCCTTGAGTCCGTCCAGCAAAAGGGTGAGGAGCCCCCATTTTAGGCCAATGACTCTGGCCACATTGGTGGCTCCAATGTTTCCGCTACCCCTCTGGGTGACATCTATTCCTGCGACCCATTGGCCTATAAGCCTCCCGAAGGGAATGGAACCGAAGAGAAATGTTGCCAGGAGAAAAAGCACTGAATAGGCTAGGAATATCGGTAGACCCAGATCAGTATTCAGAGGCATAAGTTTTCCCAAAATTTTTCTGCACCGTTCTTGATAGGACAGGATTTTCCTTTTTCGTCACTGTTTTTCTCCTATCGTACATTTTAGGGGCTTAGTAATCTCCTTCCAGGGCTGAAGGGCCATATGGATAGCGCGATATGAAGTTGCCACCCAGTCCCGCTGTAGGTGGCGGGACCGCCATTTGCCAGAGGTACTTCGATGAATGGGCTCTGAATCAAGTTCGGCCCATCCAAGAGATCCCCGAACCCCTTTAGAAGCAAAAGAATTGCGAAAGCGCCAAAGCGGCGACTCCGCATTAGCCTTGCTAAAGATGGTGGAAGCTGCATGGTATAAAAAGCGAAGCAATTTTATACCTTGTCCGGCATAGATACCCCCACCCTTTAAAAAGTCCTGATCTTCTTGTCAATGGCCTTCATCTTATAGTATAGAGGGTTAATACTGTGTCAGTATGTCGGCCCACAATCGAGTATGCTATAAATCATCTCTTTGTATAAGGAATTCTCATTGTCAGGTCAAGGGGATGATTTGGAGGCGCGAAGTAGCCTCGGGGTAAGGGCTTTTAGACTATTGCGGCAGTGTCGTTTAGAATAAGGCAAGTGTGAATCAAAAAACCAATACCTGGTGATAGCATGATAGTGATGGTCATGGATGGACAGGGAGGCGGTATAGGTGCAACCCTAATAAAGGGGCTAAGGAATGCAATAGACCGTGATTTGGAGATATTGGCCCTCGGAACAAACTCCATTGCCACCTCCCGCATGATGAAGGCAGGAGCAAACAAAGGGGCTACAGGCGAGAGAGCCATAGTACTCACAAGTGCCAAGGCGGATGTCATCATAGGGCCTTTGGCGATCGTTGTTCCAGATGCCATGATGGGAGAGTTGACGCCGAACATGGCCTCGGCCGTCAGTTCCAGTGAGGCCAAAAAGATTTTGATCCCATTGACGCAGGAGAATATTGAACTGGTCGGTGTCTCTGGCGAACCTTTACCACATTTGGTAGATCAGGTCGTGGAGATCATAAAGGAGATGGATAGTCATGTGTGAAGCCACAGCCTATTTGTTAAAAGACGGGCAAGAAGAGTTGCTCCTTGAGAGTGTTGACCAACTTGAGTCCAGTAATGGGGAGATCAAAATGGTCAATATATTCGGAGAACGGAAGGAGTTCAGGGGAAAGATTAGAAGCCTTTCCCTGGTGGATCATAAGATCATCTTGGAACCATTATAGGAGGATTGCGTATGATTGAAGAAATGGCTCAGAAAATGGTGTGGTTGGGACATGATGGCTTCAGGATTGATGCTGAAAAGACGATATATTTTGACCCCTATGATATTTCACCAGGCCCAAAGGCAGACCTGATCTTGGTCAGTCATGAGCATTTCGATCATTGTTCTCCTGATGATGTCTCCAAGATTCAGGGGTCAGGAACAGTGATTATCACAGATAAGACCTCGGCAGAAAAGCTGACCGGAGATGTGAGGATCATTGCCCCCGGGGAGTCCATGAGTTTAGGAGAGATCAAAATTGAAGCCATACCGTCCTACAACAGGGATAAGGATTTTCACCCCAAGAAGAAGGCCTGGCTTGGCTTCGTCGTGGAGATAGATGGCGTAAGGATTTATCATGCCGGGGATACGGATTTTATCCCTGAAATGAAAGACTTAAAGGTTGATATCGCCCTTTTGCCGGTCTCAGGGACCTATGTTATGACCGCTGAGCAAGCCGTTGAGGCGGCGCTTGCCATCCAACCCAAGCTGGCCATCCCTATGCACTACGGCGCCATTGTGGGTGATGAGAAGGATGCCCTTGCCTTTAAGGAGTCCCTAAAGGGCAAGATCGACGTGCTCATTCTGCCGAAAGCATAGCCTGAGCAGTCGGTAGTGTTTTTTATCATATATTCGCGATACAAGTAAGAATAAGGCATGGGCTGTTCCTTCAAGACGATATCTCAAAAAGAGTTCCACTGAATCCCGCCATGATCTGAACTTTGAGGGTTTACGCCTCAGAACTAATGGCAGAATGTATAGCTCGCTTAGAAAGAACAGCCCCTTAAACCCTCAAAGTTCAGATCATCGCCGATGAACCCTATAGATATCGTCTTGAGGGAATAGCCTGTGCCTTATAACGCATCATAATAGTCGCAAACTCTGTCAAGAATCCTGAATATCTGCCTCAGAAACTGTTATAGACAATACTAGTGTTCCGTAACCTAAATTTATAGACTTACAATGCATGAACTGGTCTTT
>CAZFMX010000049.1:0-24947 GCA_964520425.1 uncultured Desulfobacteraceae bacterium | reverse complement strand
GGTCAGCGGTTGGTGAAGAAGTTTTCACCAACCGCTGATCATCCTCTGCATTACATCCTTAGGATTATTCCACCCGAATAGATTTCAATTGGTTGGCTACCCTTTCGTAGCATTTCGGGCAGATCCCATGAGAGGCATCAGCACCGGAAACATCTTTGACATATTTTTCTATCGGAACCCAATTGCCTGATTCTTCGCGGATCTTCTTGCAATAGCTGCAGATCGGATAGATCTTGCTCAGACCATTAATCAAACGATCCCTACGTTCTATCTCCTCTTTGTCAAAGATAACGCGAAGGGTCAGCTCAATCATCCTCTTGATATAATAAATCATTCTGATGTGAAGGTCATTGTGGGCGTTCTCCTTGTTGTCCAGAAAACAGACTGTGCCGAACTCCTCACCATCAGGGCGCTCGATGGGCAGGCCTATATAGGAAATCGTATGAAGCTCGACCGCGGCGGGATTATCTTTCCATTCAGGCTCTTTTAGCGCGTTCGGAATGAGATTAAGCGCCCGGCTCTTCAGAGTATATTCACAGAACCATCCGGAATCAGGATACTGTGACTTGAATCCGGCGGGATAGGGATTGCCTTCGGTTTGACTAGATAGAAGAACCTCGATCGCCTTGCCGTCCAGTCGTGTAATCAATCCCGCAGGCACACCAAGGTTATCCGCTGTATCATCGAGCAGACTCTGCCATTCCCTCAAAACTTCTTCGGAAAGCTTCTCTCTATTAAACGGATTTGCTTCCTTGTTTTCCATACCCGCTCCTCTTTCTTTGACCTCATCAAGCAAGGCCACAAGACTCATTGAAGACGATTCGGAGGAAATTCATCCCATGATGGTAGATGTTGTCTCGTCAATACTCCGGGCCATGAAAGAAGGGACTTATGATCGGATACTACCACCCTGATTCCATAGCATAGGGGACTGTCGTTAATACGGCCTCAATCTGCCTGATTTTCCCGTCCACTATCTTGAATATTTCAGCAATATAAAAGGAAAATGGTTGACGCATCATTTTGCCCACATCTGTCATTTCATCGTCAAGGGTAACGGACATCATTTCAACACTTCCGTCATGGTCAAAATAACCCCAGCCAAATGCTAGGCCTGTAACAGGATCAGCGATGAACCTGCGCTCGCGAATATCCGTTACAATCGTGGAAAAATGGGTATCGAACTGGGCTTTGCAGTCCATCCATTGCATACTGCCTTCAGGAGAGTCGGGATTGTTCGCTGTTGTAGATCCGTTTTCTCGTCTCTGACATGCAGGATCAAAGGGGACATTAGCACCATCATTATCCGTATCTAGCCCTGTGAAATAGCTGTCACCTATCTTCATCAGTTTACACGGAGGCATGCGTTTGTCTTCGGGGATAACTTGCATCATGAGTGGATGAGGATTCTCAGGGGCCTTGGGACCCCCCTCCGGCGGCGGAGCCATGGAAATAGTCCGTGTAATCAGGGTCTCAATTTCCGAGATCATTCCACCCTTTTCCACTTTCAAACGCGCGGCAAACCAATTGTTATTTCCGTTTTCGTCAATTCGTCCAAGAAGACCGACCTGGTCGTTATTCTCGTCAATAACATCCACGCGATAGGTGGGCATAGCGGATGCTGTATGCCAGAGGCCGTCATTGAGGTTCAGGCGAACTCCATTTTCAGTGTATTTCACATTTTTTGTCACAGGGAGTTTTGATGAGTCATGTGCGATAAGGGCTTTAAGGTAGGTGTTCATGAAACCAGCCAGACAGTCCCTGTCACATTCGACAGGAGAGGCTGCATTTATGGTAAGACTGAAGCAGAGTATTGCAGCCATAAGGGTAGAAAGCATCAAATGTTTCATAGTATCTCCTTTCCATATAAAGATTAATAGCCGTTCAAAACAATACTCAATTATCGAGTCGAAATATTTTTCTGGTAATGTTTTCAAAGGGCAGAGCTATGACCAAAATGTATTCTTCTTTATAGCAGGTGATGGAGATCGATAAGATAGTGTCAAGCCATGGTTTCTTACCCGGTTCTCTGGTAGCACATACTATTTTAGCTCCTATCCTCTGTCAAGATTGCAAAATCAATGCACATCTAAGAAGAAGAAAGCCAGTTAGACTTTTTCTACGGGTGATTCTTCTATTTGCAAAGTATCTGAACCGACTTTTGATAGAATCGAATAGCTGTTGGAATTTCTACCCATAAGTAGCAAGCTTTTCCGCCCTTTTAATAATTGAGCAAGTGAATCAAGATCTGATAAGGTGAGTGAACCAGGTTACAATTGAGAAAACAATGAAAAACAAGTCGATCCTCCAGAATAATCTTCCATTTGACGAAACAGAGCAATCCTGCTATTCTTTTAAATTTCCATTTGAAACTTCCTCGTTAAGTGATTATATTCTGCTAATATATTCCTTAACAGGTGGTCTCTTATTTTGACAGCCATAGGTTTTTCCCTGTGATGCCTTTGGGTAGATGCCTCATCTATCTTAATATATAAAATGCTTTCCTCTAAGGATTGCAGCCCTCGGGAGGGACGAATGAAAAAAACTCTGTCTTTGATTAGTATATTCTTTTGTGGCGCTATCATTCTTTCTAGATGTGTTTTGGTTAACGGCTCATCCGCCACGGATAATTCAAAAATGACCATCGCTTATAGCGGAAACGTCATGGGGTATCTCGAGCCTTGTGGTTGACTTGAGACTGGAGAACAGCTCGGCGGGCTGTACAAGAAAGCTGCGTACCTCGAACAATATAGAAAGAGCCAGGGTGGTCTAGTTGTTGTTGATTCAGGCGATTTGTTGAATGAAAACGAAAAAATCCCGGAATCTGTCATCGAATCGGCTAAGTTGAAAGCCGATGTGATTGCAACGATTTACAAGCGAATCGGGATCGATGCCGTTAATGTTGGAGAGCTGGATCTTGTTCTGGGAGTGGAATTTCTCAAGGAACTTGAGAAAAAGCACGATTTCCCTTTCATCTCGGCCAATCTTATGGATGATACGCATGCACCTATCTTCAAACCATATGTCATAAAGAAAGTCAATGATAAGAAGGTTGGCATATTCGGCCTAATGGGTGATACATCAGAGATGCTCTCAAAAGTAAAAAAGATCACAGACGGGGCCGTTAGTGTGCAGGATCCTATACAAGCCGCGAAATCGGTCATCCAGGAACTTACAGGGAAAGTCGACTATATCATTGCCCTGACTCATCAGAAAGCCAACAGGGACTGGGTAATTTCCAGACGGGTCGATGGCATTGACTTGGTGGTAGGAGGCCATGACAAACTGAAAACACGGGAGCCTTCCAAAGCCGATGAGACCTTGATTGTTCGAGCCGGAGAAAAGAATCAATACCAGGGGATGCTCGAAATAGCTCTTGATGGCACAGAGGCTGCGAAGAATTCTTTGGTTCCTTTGGGAAGCAATATCGCCGATGATGCCAAGGTCAAGGCGATTTTACACGACTATAACAACAGAGTCGTTGAACTATACAGTAGCGCTCAAGAAAAAAACCGTGACGCACTCACGAATGCCGAATCCAGGTCCATGGCTTGCGCACCCTGTCATTCAGATCAGGTGGAACAATGGCAGACGACTGATCATGCGAAAGCCTATGAGACGTTGGTTAAAAACTCGAAGCAGTTTGACCCCCAATGTCTCGTATGTCATACGACTCGTTTTGAACAATCCCAAGGCTTCTCAATGGAACTGCAGCAACCGGCATTGGTCAACGTAGGCTGCGAAGACTGTCATGGATTTTCCGAAGATCATTTGACCGATATGCAACCCGTTCCAATACCAAGTCCGGATATGCAGCTTTGTCTGAAATGTCACACTTCAGATCGTTGTCCAAGTTTTGAGGAAGACGCGCAGGTCGTATTTAAGAAGATTACCCATTAGGAATCTGCCGGAATTCGGGACTCACACTCATTCTTTTGGGTAAAACGTTTCGATCAGGAGACTATCTTTGTACCGACGCCGGTTTTCCGTATCAGGGGCACCCTGCCCACAGAATCGTTCTACTCTGTCTCCATGGGATATCCCGCTTCCTTCCAACCCCGAATAGACGGATTCTTCAGTGCTTTTACATTGTCAAAGCCCATCCGTATCAGCTGGGCAGCCATATCCGCACTGTCCGCTTCCCCCGGCCCACAATCACAATATGTAACAACCGGTACATCACTCGCCAGAGACCACACATCTTCCAGGGCAATCTGTGACTTCCATGGAAGAGAAACAGCCCCTTTGATGTGTCCCATTGCGTATATGGCCCGGGGTTGTGTATCGATGATCGTTACCTTTGTCCCCTTGTCCATCAGTTCCTTCAGTTCCTGAATGGTTATTCGGGGTACATCCGCCTGTACCGGTTCGCACACGGATACCATCACGAACAGAAGCACAAAAAGGTGAAACAAAACACTAATTTTCTTTATCATTACCAGATTACTTGTTTTCATCATTCTACTTTCCGACTCCAATCAATCCCCACCATTACTGGGTCAATAAACAACCGTCTCGATCCGGCTCATTTTCAACTGAAACGTTTGTTTTTCATCTGCCCTATAATCAATATTTCTTAATCAGAATAAATCGAGGAATCTGATCAGTCAAGAAAAATATGGATTTCAAATCTCTTTAAGAATTTCCGTTTTATTAAAAATATCGAGCTATTAAATGCCTTTTCCCACTTCATCTGCACACACTTTTTAGCAGTACCCATTCACCGGCATGCAATGTCTCATAAACTGAATGATGATTCCTATTCAACAGGAAAACTTCCCACCTAACAAGAACACAGCTATGTAAAACCAAGAGCTTTTTGTTCTCGTCAGTGTTTGAAATATGGGCTAACTCATCTAATTTATTGAAGGAATTGTGTCAATAAGTGATCTGGCACGCTTCTTGATTAATCTAATAAGAAAGTCCGAATGCTACGGATTTATCAAATGAAAAGAAGACATGGCTTTTACGGTAAGGTCAATAGCAGTATTAATATAACATGATAGGGAGTTTTACCATGTTCGCAGACATCACCGCGAAAAGAAGGACGAAAAAAACACCGGGTGAAACCGAAGCCTGCACGAGGAGCGTATTCCAGGCAGCACCCATAGCGATGGGGGTTGTATCCAACAACATAATACAGGATGTAAACAATTTCTTCTGCAACATCACTGGCTATTCCAGGGATGAGCTCATCGGGAAGAATGCAAGCGTTCTTCATCCTTCTGATGAGGATTATGAATATGTTGCTGGACAGAGTTTCAAACAAATCCAAGAACATGGAACAAGCGCATTGGAGACCCGTTTAATATGTAAAGATGGGGATATCATTGATATACTTCTGAGCTCAAGTCCTCTCAATACAACCGATCTATCAGCCGGCATGACGTTTACCGCACTGGATATCACCGAGCATAAGCAGGAAGAAATGGATCGAGAAAAGTTGCAGGCACAGTTGTCCAAAGCCTTGGAAGTAGCCAATCTCGCCCCCTGGGAATATGATGTCGCGAACGACCTCTTCACGTTCAATGATCATTTCTACAACCTCTTTGGTACCACAGCCGAGGAAGTGGGAGGATATACGATGTCATCCTCAGAATTTGCCCGGCGCTTTGTTCATCCCGATGATATCCCTATTATTGAAGAATCAGTCGAAAGATCTATAGATGTAACAGATCCTGACGCCGAACAGCGCGTGGAGCACCGATTCATCCGTAGCGATGGGAGTGTCGGTTATATATCCGTCAAAATGCTCCTTATCAAGGACGACCAGGGTAAGACGGTCCGTACGTATGGAGTGGATCAGGACATCACCGACCGTAAGCAAGTAGAATTAGAGCAGGAAAAACTGCAGGCTCTTTTGTCCAATACCTTGGAAATAGCCGATCTCGCCCCCTGGGAATATGATGTCGCGAAGGACGTGTTCATATTAAATGATCATTTTTATAAACTCCTTCGTACATCAGCCGAGGATGTGGGAGGGTATGAGATGTCATCTGAAGATTTTGCCAGGCGTTTTGTTCATCCCGATGAAATCCATCTCTTTAAGGAAATGTTGGAAGAAGACAAGGCATCAGGTCAAGATATCAAACGGCGAATCGATGGTCGAATGATCTATGGTGACGGGACTACCGGCTATGTGTCCATCAATCTTCTCTTTATCAAGGACACCCAAGGCAACACCATCCATATCTATGGAGCGACACAGGACATCACTGAGCGTAAGCAGGCAGAAATAGAGAGGGAGAAGCTACAGGCGCAGTTGTCCAATGCCTTGGAAATAGCCGATCTCGCCCCCTGGGAATATGATGTCGCGAAGGACGTGTTCATATTAAATGATCATTTTTATAAACTTTATCATACCACAGCCGAGGAAATGGGAGGGTATGAAATCTCATCTGAAGAACACGCTCGGTGCTTTGTTCATCCCGATGACAATGTAGGACCGCTTGCTGAGATTCTCGAGACAATGGCTCCAGAATCCGAGGAGCGCTCGGAGCACCGTTCTGTTTACAGCGACGGAACCATTGGCTATACATCCGTTAAGATGCTGGTTGTCAGGGACAGTCAGGGTAAAGCCGTTCGCACCTATGGAGTGAATCAGGACATCACCGAGCGAAAACAAGCGGAAATAGAGCGGGAGAAGCTGCAAGCGCAGTTGTCCAACGCCTTGGAAATAGCCAATCTTGCCCCCTGGGAATATGATGTTACCAACGACCTTTTCACGTTCAATGATCATTTCTATAAACTCCTTCGTGCCACAGCCGAGGAAGTGGGAGGATATACCATGTCATCCTCTGAATATTCCCGACGCTTTGTTCATCCCGATGATCTTACTGCTATAGGACCAATTAGTGACACTTTCAGTGCAATTAATCCAGACTCCGGACTACACACGGAGCACCGCATCATTCGTGGCGATGGGACCAGCGGTTATTTCTCCGTCAAGATTTTCGTTGTCAAAGACAGCCAGGGTAAGGCGCTCCGTCTCTATGGGGTGAATCAGGACATTACCGTGCAGAAGCAGGCAGAAATAGAGCAGGCAAGGCTTCAGGCACAGTTGTCCAACGCCGTGGAAATAGCCAATCTCGGCCCCTGGGAATATAATGTTGCTGAGGACTTCTTCACCTTCAATGATCATTTCTATAAGATGTTTCGCACTACAGCCGAGGAAGTGGGAGGATATACCATGTCATCCTCTGAATATTCCCGACGCTTTGTTCATCCTGATGATAGACATGTTGTTAAAGAAGAAGTTGAAAAGTCTATCCAAGCAGATGATCCCGACGCCGAACAACGATTGGAGCACCGCATTCTTTATGGCGATGGGACAGTCGGTCATATATCCGTTATAATTCGCCTTATCAAGGACAGCCAAGGTAAGACGGTAAATACCTATGGAGCGAATCAGGACATCACCGAACGCAAGCAAGCTGAGGAAGAGCGGGAGAAGATGCAGACTATGTTGTCCGACGCCCTGGAAAGAGCGAATCTCGCTCCCTGGGAATTTAATGTTTCTAACGACCTCTTCACCTTCAATGATCATTTCTATAAAATCTTTCGTACCACAGCCGAGGAAGTGGGAGGATACACCATGTCATCCTCTGAATACGCCCGGCGTTTTGTTCATCCTGATGATAGACACTTTGTTGAAGAAGCGGTTAAAAAAGCTATCGAAACAAAAGATCCAGATTTCAGTCAGCGAATGGAGCACCGCATAATCTACGGTGATGGGAACGTCGGCTATATATCCATCAAGGTTTTTGTTGTCAAGGACAGCCAGGGTAAGACGATCCGTACCTATGGAGTAAATCAGGATATTACCGAACAAAAGAGGATGGAAGAGGAACTTCTAAGGACCCAGAAACTAGAGTCCATTGGAATCCTTGCAGGCGGGATCGCCCATGATTTCAACAACATCCTGACAACAATTCTCGGCAATACTTACATGGCCAAGATGGAGGTGGATCCTAAGGAAGAAATCTTTGACCTCTTAAGTGAGATGGAGAACGCTTCATCAAGGGCTCAGGCACTGACCAAACAGTTACTCACCTTTGCCAAGGGTGGAGCGCCAGTCAAGGAGACCTCGTCAATAAAAGAGGTTATCACGGAATCATCCGTCTTTGTGCTGAGGGGCTCAAAATCGAGTTGTGAGTTTTCCATTGAGGAAAACCTCTGGCCGGTGGATGTGGATGTCGGACAAATCAACCAGGTCATCAATAATGTGGTGATGAATGCAAACCAAGCCATGCCGGATGGCGGGAAAATCCGGATCACCGGAGAAAATCTCACAATCGAAGATACACATGGTATACCAATTGAACCGGGGAGATACGTCAGGATATCCATCACAGATCAGGGACAGGGTATAGCGAAAGAGGATATCACAAAAGTGTTTGACCCATTCTTTACGACAAAGCCTGAAGGGAGTGGCCTTGGGCTTGCCACAGCCTATTCCATAGTAAAGAATCATGACGGCCATATCAGAGTGGAATCGGAATTGGGAGAGGGGACGACATTTCAGATCTACCTGCCCGCCTCAGAAAGGAGGGCCCGAAAAAGGGAGGAAGGCAAAATGATATCGGGAACAGGTAAAATACTGGTAATGGATGATGAAGCCCCTTTAAGGGCCATGGTCGGGAGGATGCTGGTAAAATTGGGCTATGAGCCGGAATTTTCAGAGGAAGGATCTAAGGCCATAGAGATGTTCAAAGCGGCAAAGGAAACCGGAAAACCATATGACGCCGTTATCCTGGATTTAACCGTTCCGGGAGGAATGGGAGGCAAAGACGCCATCAAAAAACTACTGGAGATAGAACCTGAGGCAAAGGCCATCGTATCCAGTGGTTACTCCGAAAATCTGGTTCTAGCCGACTTCAAGCAATATGGTTTCAAAGGCATCTTGCCAAAACCCTATGAACCACAGTCCATGTCTAGGGTGCTGAGTGAAGTGATCCGAGGAGAAATGGGATCTTGAATGAGTAACGAGAGCCAACACTCAATCTATGCTGCCTTAGTACGCTTCCACATAGCGAGAAGCCTCAGGTAGCCCCCTCAAGGGGATCTCAAAGGACAGATGCATTTCTGTTGTGACTGGCGGGAGGACGCCGTCTTTTCGTGACTTATCTATGAAGAACATTGGAGGGGGCAAGTTTCCCTCGCAGATAAGTCATTGAAAAGACCAGGCCTGGAGCCTCGGAACTAAAGAAAAGCCTCTGTCCCTTGAGCATCTCTCCTGTACGAAGCAACCATTTGTTTCTCGCCGGAACGATAGAACCTCTCCGGGTCCGCCGCCAGAGGCGGTGGATTTCGTTCACAACTAAATCCACCAGCAACATCGAATAATCTTCTTGCCTTGACATATAAGCTGGAACTCCCCTATACTCATACCTCAAAATGAGACGATCCCATCACAAGGGGATTTCTTCGCCAACTTTTCCCCTAAAATGCAGTCGCCCAAAGAGCCGACTGCTTCTCTGCCTATTGGCCTTTGGGTTGATTCTAAATCTCTGCCCCTGCCAGGTTTCAGCGGAAATATATGGTCAATATATCGGATCGGAGATCTGTGGCGACTGCCATGCCGATATCAATCAGTTATGGAGTCAAACCCCCCATGCAAATGCCTATGACAGTCTCTTAAACTCAGGGCAGCAAGATCTGCCGGCCTGCCTGCAATGCCACGTAGTGGGATATGGTAAAGCGGGGGGATTTCTGGATCATGAGCTGACCTTGGAGCTTTCAGGTGTTCAATGTGAATCTTGCCACGGCCCGGGCAAACACCACATCGATAAACCTGATGATACGCGCAGCATCATCCCTTCACCCACTGAACAAGACTGCCGCACCTGTCACACTATGAGTCAAGATCCCCATTTTGACTTCCAGAGTAAGGTTGCTCTGGTTCATGGTGAAGACACATTTAACGGTAGCAGACCGTCGGCTGAACCATCCCCTTCACGCGTGAATTCAACGCTTTCTGTTGATAAAACAATCCATGAGTTGACCCCAGTCCAAGAAGGAGCACCGGCTATTGTTTATACACGTATACTGAATGCTGGGGAAGAGACGATCCGCATTACCGATGTCATCAGCTCCTGAGCTTGCACCCGTGCGGTGCTTGGAAAGCACCGATTAAATCCGAAAGAAGATGCGGTCCTGAAGATTATCTACGATACTGATGGACGACCGGGCCCCTATGAAAAACGGGTCTATTTGCTTACCGATAGCCTTGTTCAGCCAAAACTTGAAATCACCTTAAAAGGGGAAGTCCTGCCCGCCCCCGCGGCTCGGATTAGAGTGGAACCAAGGAAAATCAATGTCGGTTCTTTGCGAAAAGGCTCGCAGAACAAAATAGACTTCAAGGTTAGCAATGAAGGCAATCAATCCCTTGAAATCACAAAGATCTATTCGGCTACAGGCAAAAGTCTTGTTGTCCAAGAAGGGGAAATGAACAAGCATATACTCCCCAAAGAGTCTACGGGGTTTGAAATAATCCTTCAGATCAATACCATCGGTCCATTCGTAGAGGTTCTTCTCATCGACTCAAATGCTCGCAACGTATTGAATGGGCAATACGCAATGATGGTCATAGGCGCCACGAGCCCATAATGCGCTTTGATAAGCAAAACAGTGTTTTTAATCGACATCAACCATGATACCCATTAGAGTATTAGAATAAAGAGTATAAAGGAGGAATATATCATGCTCAGATTTATACCTGTTTTGGCCATGGCGGTCCTAACCGTCATGGCGACACTCTCATGGTCTGGGGCTTCTTCTGCCAAAGATGCTTCTGAATATCAATGGGAGGTCCTCAGTCCATGGGCTGAAGTCGACCCAATACCTGTGCGGGGAATTTCTCCCAGAGTGGATACCTTGGCGAAAAAAAAGATCGGACTTTTCGCCAACTTTAAGCGAGCGGCCAGACCTATACAGGCCGTTGTGGAAAGGAGACTAAAGGAACGCTTCCCCGACTGTGAGACTAGCCTCTTTGACTCAACCCTGCCGAATGTCACGGAGACCGAAACGGAAAACCTGCAAAAGTTCACTGCATGGGCGAAAGATATGGATGCCGTCATTGCTGCGGTCGGGGATTGAGGGTCTTGCACAAAGTTCCTCGCATATAATGGCATAGCCATTGAGGACTTTGGAACGCCGGTCGTGTTACTGGCGAATCGCGGTTTTGTAAACGATGCCCACTCCGCAGCATCCGGCAAGGGTATGCCGGGACTTCGGGTTCTGGGGACATCGATCGCATGTGAATCCACTGTTGCTGAGGATATTGAATCGGGCATCGACGAAGTATTTGACGACATTATTGCTGCGTTGACCAAACCTCTGACCGAGGAAGAGAAATCACCCCAATCAGAACCTAAGAAAGAACCCAGAATCGTTTTCAAAGGGACCTATCAAGACATCAATCAATTCTTCTATCGCAAAGGCTGGGGGGACGGCCTGCCGATTACGCCGCCTTCCGAAGAAGCCGTAGCTGAAATGATGACCGGAACAGACCTGCCGTCCGACTATGTTGTGGCCAAAATCATCCCCCGGATGGGCAAGGCCACCGTGGAGAAGATCGCCGTGAATGCGGTCATGGCCGGGGCTCTGCCTACGCACATGCCGGTACTGATCGCAGCGGTGGAAGCCCTTTCGGATCCGAAAACACGTTTTGATACTTTTGAAGTCAGCACCGGTTCATGGGCTCCGTTGCTTGTAATCAATGGACCCGTGCGAAAAGATATCCACATTAATTGTGGTTCGGGCGCCCTCAGCCCGGGAAATCTTGCCAATGCCGCCATCGGACGAGCCATTGGTTTCATCGTCAAGAATATCGGCGGCGCGAGAAAGGGCGTTGAAGATATGGGGACGCTGGGAAATCCCGCCAAATACTCGCTTGTGCTCGGTGAGAATGAAGAGGAAAGCCCCTGGGATCCCCTGCATGTCGAACTCGGATTTGAGAAGAACGACAATACTGTAACGGTCATGTTTCCGAATCGTTACGCGCAGACCATTCCCGCTCAAACAAACGCCCAGGGTATTGCCACTGCCCTGGCAGGCATGAATCCCATGTCTTTGGCCTGTATGATGGTGATTCCGGATCATGCCAAGATATTTTCAAGTGAAGGATGGTCCAAAAAGCGGGTCAAAGAATTCATCATGAAACAATCCGGACAGAGAAACAGTCGTCAAGCAGGACAACTGCAAGATGACGATTTCATGATCATAGTGACCGGTGGACCCGGCGTATGGATGGGACTGTTACAGAGTGCGGGGGGCTTTGGAAACAGTTTTGTCACCAGAGAAATTAAGCTGCCCCGCAACTGGGAGAAATTGAAGGCAAGGTACAAGAACCTTGTTCCAATATATGAAAAGTACTAGGTAGTGTCCATCCAGAAACGGCCCTTTTGGACAATCTCTGTGTCACACTCTGATTGTAATCCTCGAAATACTGCAATGTATTTCTGCGGCTACAATCTTCGCGTTCCTTGACCTTGCCCAAAAAATCTCGTTTCTGGATGGACACTAGGTAATGAAGCTCCCCATCGCTTGCGATGGGGAGCTTCTATATATTCGGGATGCTATTTACCGCCGGGGAATTTTTCGATGCCCTTGCCAACAGGGTTGCATTTTGAAAAGAAAAGCTGTTTCTCAACATCGCGTAGGATCAGTGGTCCCTGTTCGATTCCAGGAGGAATGTAGGCGCCGAAATTCTTTCTGATGATGTGTTTTTCACCGCCGATCCAGAGTTCGGCTTCACCGCATAGATCCGTCACGTCAGCATAATTCAATGATACAAGAGTAATATTTGTGCCATAAGGCAGGGTGTGCGGTTCCATGATTCTCATCCCTGTTTTAGAGGGATTTCCCGGCAGCAGGAACATGGTGTTACAGCCATATTCGCAATCAGGGACAATGGCTTCATCAATATAGGCCAGATGTCTGTAGTATTTGGGATCCAGATCCGGCATGTAATCGAGTTTTACAGGCGGTTCCTTCTGATCCCCTCCCATTACAAAGTACTTTTTGTTTTCCTGTGTATCTCTCTTGGGCTGGCCTGGAAGCGGAATATCCGCTTCTTTCTCTTCGTGTTCATGGTCTTCATCTTTATCCCTGGTGTACATTCCTGGCCCTGCTGTCCAGTGGAACACCGGTTTATCCGTCAATTTCCCGCCCGCTACACGGATTGGCATATGGTACATTTTAGCCGGGATATACCCTACCCAACTGCCATCCAGAAGGATTTCCTCATCCCCCATTATCATACCCATGGTGGAAGTGTCGTTCGGATTGTCCGGATCGCTACCCCACCAGGATAACAATTCCGGGAATTCATGGTAGTGGGGAAACATGGGTGGGCCTGGGGTCGTCCTTCTTGCCAGCTCATCCAGGGGAATCTGGTTGGGATAAGAAGCCGGCCAGATCCAGGCGGACTCGCCGTAATAGCCTCCAGCAAGGACGTCGGCATCCAACCAGAGCACATGGTCCATCATGATCCGCCAACCCTCATTGGCCAGCATGATCTTCTCCTCTTTGGTCGGCCCCGGCTGTAATTCAATCTTCTCCAGTGTGGTACAGATATGCTTATCGTATTTGCCCATTCTGTCTCCTTCCTGCGAAAGAGAGTTGATTATCGGTTCAGGAAACTAAAGCCCACTCCTTATTCCGAATACAAAACATCAGCCACATCATTTAATCCCAATTCGATCAACTTCTCCCGACTGGGTTTCGTTGTCTTGAGGTCCCAATCCATAGCAGTGAGAAACTCGTTGTATACTTCGTCTTCGACAAGGGTCATACCGGCGTTCGGACCGTTGGTCTTGGGCGGTCTGCCCATGATCCGGTCCGGTACATGAAACTCCCTGGCATTGAGTCCTTCGCGAATGTTGAAGGCATGGCGTATGTTGAGGATACGCTCACCGGTCTTCTGCATCTCTTCGGCGGTGACGTCCCATCCGGCGATGGTATTGATGGCCTCAACCATGTAATCCCCATGTGGATAGGCCCCCACAACGAACATGCACAATCCGGCTGCATTGAATACGTGTGTGTAGCATTTGCCGATTTTATGGGGCAGACCACGGCCTTTGAAGCTGGCGTGGTCGAATTCCGGTATCACTCCCGGGGGCAGGGGGCCTTCGCCGCCCTGGCAGTGTCGGGCCGGTGTCGGATCCAGGACGTAGGAAATAGCAAATGCCAGACCCACCTTGGGATCGTGGGCGGGTATTTCCTGACCCTGGATGTGCATGGCATATTGGTCGGAGCCCCTGCCTATTCTGTCGGCAGCCACTTTAACTCCATCAGCCAAAAGATTGCCCAGGCCTTCTCGTCGAGCTAGTTTTTCCAGCACGGCGATAATCGAGCCGTGATTCCCCCAGGTCATCTCCAATCCATCGGTGTCGTCTTTGGTGATGATGCCCTTTTCATAGCATTCAATGGCAAAGGCGATTGCCGCTCCGGCCGAAATAGTGTCCAGCCCATAACGATTACAGATATCATTGGCCATGATTATCGAGTCGAGGTTGCTGTTCAGCAGGTTGCTGCCGAACATGCCCAGGGTTTCATATTCAGGTTTGTGGGCGCCTTCTCTATAATCATATTCCCCTGTCCCGGCTTTCATATGACCACCGCAGGCGATGGGGCATCGCCAGCAGCCATACCTGCGTTCCTGTTTCTCTACAACCGGATCAGCGCCGATATCTGCATAGTCCGGCATATCGATGACCGCCACTCCCTCCCAGTTTTTCGCAGGGGCGTCGTCGCTTTCCGCGCAAAAGGTAAAAATGGCTGGAGTGCCCCATTTTTTCAACATCTCTACGTGCCCGGTCAGTTCCTTCAGGTGGCGTTTTCTCATCTCTTTGGCCTTGGCTTCATTCGCCACGGGAATACTCAGATCGCCTTTGAGCACGATGGCTTTTACCTTCTTGGATCCCATAACGGCTCCTAGCCCTGAACGTCCCGCGGCTCGGCCTTTGTTGTTCATGACCGCAGCTATGAGGGAAAGAGATTCTCCTGAAGGGCCGATGCATACGACCTCCACGTTCTTCGGACCATATTGCTCCTTAAGGATATCCTCGGTTTCAAATGTGTCTTTGCCCCACAATGTGACGGCGTCTTTGAGCTCGGCCTTACCATTGTCGATGAGAAGATAGACCGGATTGTCTGAAATGCCGGTGAAGAAAACCGCATCATAGCCGGCAAATTTCAGATAAGGACCGGCGTCACCACCAGAATTGGCATCCCCCCACGTACCTGTCAGCGGCGACTTGCCTACCATGACGTAGCGTGAACCACCGACGGCGTCGGTACCGGTAAGAACACCCGTCACCATGCCCAAAATATTGTCCGGTCCCAAGGGATCAACACCTGGGGCCATTCTGTCGAAAAGGATCTTGGCTCCCAAGCCGTAACCACCCTGAAACTCTCTATAGAGTTTCTCTTCCGGCGTCTCGACAGTGATCTTCTTGTTTGTCAGATCAACCCATAAGATCTTCCCGATGAATCCGCCTGCCATAGCATGTGTCTCCTTGAGTGTTTTTTATATAAACTATTTCTGCCAAACAGGCCCTATATTGTCTGGCTCCTCTATTGGATGTGCCCTGGATTAAAATGGTGATTGGAGTGAACTCAGTCGATACGAGAATCATACTAGCAGAGATACCGTATTAGTTGATTGAATACCATTCTTTTTTAACCTATTGTTGATACTAAAACAAGTGAAAACTGCTCTTTTCTTTCGTTAGATAGTTAAATTCGTTTAATTGACTTAAAATATTCTTCAAACTAAAATAATAAGGTGCCGGCAAGCTATTTGCGTGTTTAAGATATGGTGGGAGAATGATTCTCTTTATCTGCTCGTGAAGGGGGATTCCATGACCCAAGTCACTAAAACCGAACAACTGGATATGGATAGGGTGAAAAGGTTAATAGGGCAGACACCGCTGGGCATAGCCGCGACAGCCATTAACTCGATCATTCTAGTCTTGGTTTTGTGGGGATTGACCCCGGTTTCCAGGCTCTTGTTCTGGTTGTCTGCCGTGTTATCTATAAGTGTGATTCGCCTGTTTTTTCAAGTCTATTTTAATAGAAAAGTCATTACTGCTGACAATACTAAAAGAATCAGAGATTTGTTTCTGACCGCGCTTTTTTTCTCAGGGTGTATCTGGGGTTCTTCAGGCATATTTCTTCTACCCTCTTCATCTATTGCCCATCAGGTCTTTATTGCTTTTGTGCTTGGAGGTATGGTAGCTGGTTCTGTTGGTGTATTTTCTCCTGTTATGGCCTCCTACTATTGCTTCAGTATCCCTGCCCTATTTCCGATAACAGTATATTTTTTCCAGATCAATACCGATATTCACTATGCAATGGGAACAATGGTTACCCTCTTCTGGTTCATTATGTTAGTGACCGCAAGAAGGCTTAATAGGGAAATGACTGAATCCCTGAATCTCAAATACGAAAATGTCGATCTCATCTCAGATCTTGAAAAAGAAATTATTGAACGAAAAAGGGCGGAAGAAAGACTGATATGGAGAAATCGGGAGATAGAGTCCATTGTGGAGAAGCGCACTGAAGAATTACGCGGGGCAAATGAGATACTTCTGAATGAGGTTGAGGAACGCGAGGAGATTGTCAAGGCATTGAGAGAAAGCGAAGAAAAGTACAGGGAATTGGCCAATTCTCTCCCCCAGATTGTTTTTGAATCCGACATCAGTGGGAATATTACCTTTATCAACCGTAATTCCTCCAAGGTTTTTGGCTATAGTGACAAAGATCTGGATAAGGGTTTGAATCTCCTGGAGATGCTGGTTCCTTCAGAGAGGCAGAGGGCGCTGGAGGATTTTCAAAAAGCCCTTTCAGGGGAAAGACTCGATGGAAATGAATATACTGCCGAGAGAAAAGATGGCAGCACATTCCCGGTAGTCGTACATTCCGATCTGATTAGAATAAACGGGAAAGTCGCCGGAACAAGGGGTATTATAATAGACCTGACACAGCAGAAGTTGGAAGAAGATAACCGGAAGAAACTTGAGGCTCAACTGGTGCGGGCTCAAAAGATGGAAGCCCTGGGGACGCTTGCAGGCGGTGTCGCACATGATCTCAATAACATGCTTTCCGGTATTATCGGATATCCCGATTTGCTTTTGATGCAGATTCCCGAGGATAGCCCGCTCAGGAAACCCATATTGGCTATGCAGGAATCCGGTAATAAAGCCGCTGCTATCGTACAGGACCTCTTGACGCTTACGAGAAGGAGTATTGTTGTCGAAGCAGTCGTAAATCTGAATGATATTATATCCGAGTATCTGGAGAGCCCTGAATTTAAGAAACTGATGTCTTTCCACCCCTTTGTTGAGCTTGAAGTCAATCTTGGCCGCGAGCTACCCAATATTATAGGTTCTCCAATCCATCTCACAAAAACCATAATGAATCTGGTATCTAACGCCTTGGAAGCCATGAAGGGAGGAGGGAATCTTGTTATTGTTACTGAGAATAGATATCTCGATCGTCCTTTACGGGGCTATGATAAAGTGAATGAAGGTGAATATTCTGTAGTTAAAATCTCGGATAACGGGACAGGTATTCCAGCCACGGATCTTGAGAGGATTTTTGAGCCTTTCTTCACTAAGAAAGTGATGGGAAAGAGCGGAACAGGCCTTGGTATGGCTGTTGTGTGGGGAACGGTAAAAGACCATGGGGGATATATTGATGTGGAAAGTGTTGAGGGTAAAGGAACAACAATCACACTCTATTTTCCTGTAACAGGGAAAAAGCTTGAAAAACCTGAGTCTCAGAGTGAGTTATTTTTAGTGGTAGGTAAAGGAGAGTCAATCCTAGTTGTGGATGACGTTGAAAATCAGAGAAATCTTGCCCACGCTATGTTATCACAGATGGGGTATTCCGTTTCCACTGTTTCAAGCGGTGAAGATGCCGTTGAATACATGAAAAACCATAGAGCAGACTTGCTTGTTCTTGACATGATCATGGATCAGGGTATGGATGGCCTGGATACATACAAAAAGATACTTGCAATTCATCCCAAACAAAAAGCCATTATCGCAAGCGGGTTTTCAGAGACGCTCAAGGTCAAGGAGGCACAGAGACTGGGCGCCGGTCCCTACATCAAGAAACCCTATACACTTGCTAAGCTGGGCAGGATTGTAAGAAGTGAATTGGATAGGAAATAAAACAAATACTCAGAGAATCTTCCCTATCTGTACTGGATTAATGCGGCACCCTGAGTGATCTTCTCATGAAATCGATCTAAATGAGCCCACAGATTCTATCTATGAACCTCTCTTTCGTTAGACGCTAGACTCGCTTAATTGACCCAAAACATTCTTTAAGATAAAATATTAAGTGTATACGAGTTACTTCCATCATCAGACACGATGGTGAAAAAATCCTCTGTATCTGGTCGTAAGGGGGGGTTATCATGGCTCAAGTCACCAAAAATGAACAACTGAATATGAATAGAGTAAAGAGAATAATAGGGCAGACACACCTAGGTATTGCCGCGACAGCCATTAACTCGATGATCCTGGTGTTGGTTCTGTGGGGACTGATCCCTGTTTCCAGACTTTTGCTCTGGTTGTCTGTCGCATTATCTATTAGTATGATTCGAGTATTCCTACAATTCTATTGGAAAAAAAGGGTCATCACTACTGGCAATATTAAAAAAATCCGAAACCTCTTCCTGACCACACTTTTTGTCTCAGGGTGTATCTGGGGCTCCGCCGGAGTCTTTCTTCTTCCCTCTTCATCAATTGCCCATCAGGTCTTTATTGCTTTTGTGCTCGGAGGTATGGTCGCTGGTTCTGTTGGTGTTTTTTCCCCTATTATGGCGTCATACTATTGCTTCAGCATCCCTGCCCTATTCCCAATAACAATATGTTTTTTTCGAATGAGCACTGAAATTCACTCCGCCATGGGGGCTATGGTTACTCTCTTCTGGTTCATCATGCTCATGACTACAAGAAGGCTTAACATGGAAATGACTGAATCCCTGAATCTCAAATACGAAAATGTCGATCTCATCTCAGATCTTGAAAAAGAAATCATTGAACGAAAAAGGACGGAGGAAAGACTGACAAAGAAGAATCAGGAGATAGAGACTATTGTGCGGAAGCGTACTGAAGAATTACGCGGCGTAAATGAGATACTGCTGAATGAGATTGAGGAACATAAGGTGGCAGAAAAGGCGCTACAGGAAAGTGAGAAGCTGTACAAGGGCATTCTACGGACGGCCACAGATGGATTCTGCTTGCTTGATTCGGATGGCCGGTTAATAGATGTCAACGACGCGTACTGCCAAATGACCGGCTATAGCCAACAGGAACTCCTCTCCATGAAAGTCTCGGATCTGGAGGCATTAGAATCCCCCGAGGAAGTACTCCTTCATATTGAAAAGGTTCTTTGTCAAGGCGAAGATCTGTTTGAGACCCGGCAGCGCAGGAAAGACGGCAGCATTATTGACGTCGAAGTGAGTGTAGGGTTCCACCCTGAAGAAAAAGGGCGCCTTTTTGGATTCTTTCGAGACATCACCAAGCGCAAACAGGAACAAATGGAGCGGGAGGATCTTCAGGCACAACTATCCAATGCTATAGAAATGGTCCGTCTCGGCCCCTGGGAATATGATGTGACAAATGACCTCTTTACGTTCAACGATCATTTCTACAAGATCTTTCACACCACGGCAGAGCAAGTCGGCGGGTATACTATGTCATCCTCAGAATACGCTCAACGTTTTCTCCATCCCGATGATAGACATCTAGTTGAAAAAGAAGTTCGAAGGCTCTTAGAGGAAACCGATCCCAACTATAGCTATCAACAGGAACATCGTATACTCTATGCTGATGGGACAGTCGGTTATATCACCGTTCGAGCTTTCAGCGTCAAGGATGCCAATGGCCAGATAGTCAGGACCTATGGAGTAAACCAGGACGTCACCGAACGCAAACAGGCAGAAATAGAGCAGGAGAAGCTGCAGGCACAGTTGTCTAATGCCCTGGAAATAGCCAATCTCGCCCCCTGGGAATATGATATTGCTAAAGATCTCTTCACGTTCAATGATCATTTCTACAAAGTCTTTCGTGCTACAGCCGAAGAAGTGGGAGGGTACACGATGTCATCTGAAGAATTCGCCCGGCGTTTTGTTCATCCCGATGATGCTCTAGAACCGGTAGATGCTTTTATCGACGAAATTGATCCAGACTCTGGACAGATCTTGGAGCATCGCACTATTTATGGCGATGGGACCATCGGTTATATGTCCGTCAAGCTTTTCGTCGCCAAGGACAGCCAAGGTAAGGCGATCCGCGCTTACGGAGTAAATCAGGACATCACCGAGAGCAAACGGGAAGAAATGGAGCGGGAGAAGCTGCGGGCGCAATTATCCAACGCCGTGGAAATAGCCAATCTCGCTCCCTGGGAATATGATGTCGCTAGCGACCTCTTCACGTTCAATGATATTTTCTATAAAGTCTTTCACACTACAGCCGACGAAATGGGAGGGTATACAATGTCCTCCTCAGAATTCGCCCAGCGCTTTTTTCATCCTGATGAAGTCCATGGTTTCGCTGAAAGACTTTATCAATCTAGCGAAGGAAGAGATCCAGACGTCGGAAAGCGCTTGGAGCACCGCATCATATTTGGCGATGGGACTCCCGGCTATGTATCCGTCATACCTTTCCTGATCAAGGACAGTCAAGGTAAGACAGTCCGTACTTATGGAACGACTCAGGACATTACCGAGCAGAAGCAAGCAGAAATAGAGCGGGAGAACCTTCAGGCACAACTGTCCAATGCTGTAGAAATGGTCCATCTCGGCCCTTGGGAATATGATGTGGCCAATGACCTCTTTACGTTCAACGATCATTTCTACAAGATCTTTCGCACCACGGTGAAGCAAGTCGGCGGGTATACAATGTCATCTGCTGAATACGCTCAACGTTTTCTCCATCCCGGTGACAGAGGTCTTGTTGGAGAAGAAATTCGAAAAATGTTAGAAACAACAGATCCCAACTATAACCGGCAAGTGGAACACCGCATAATCTATACCGACGGGACAGTCGGCTATGTCACCGTCCGAATCTTCATTGTCAAGAATGCCGACGGTCAGACAGTCAAAAGCTATGGAGTGAATCAGGACATAACCGAGCGCAAGAGAATCGATGAGGAGCTTTTAAAGACCCAGAAACTGGAATCCACGGGTATACTTGCAGGCGGGATCGCACATGATTTCAACAATATACTGACCACAATTCTCGGCAATATTTCAATGGCCAAAACAAATATGGCACCTGATGATGAAATGTTTGACTTGCTAAGCGAGGCTGAAACAGCTTCAAACAGGGCCCAGGCTCTGACTAGGCAGTTGTTAACCTTTTCCAAAGGGGGAACGCCCCTGAAGGAGACTGCCACAATTAAAGGGATGCTCAAAGAATCTACCCTCTTTGTGCTGCGAGGTTCAAAAAGCGATTGCGAGTTTTCAGTGGAGGAGGACCTCTGGCCGGTGGATGTGGACGTTGGACAAATCAGCCAGGTCATCCATAATGTGGTGATCAATGCCAACCAGGCCATGCCACAAGGGGGAAGTATTCGGATTGAGGCCAAAAACCTTGTAATAGAGAACCGTCATGCTCCTCCACTTAAGCCCGGCAGATACGTCAGGATATCCATCACAGATCAGGGAACAGGCATAGGGAAGAAGGACCTATCGAGGATATTCGATCCCTATTATACAACCAAGCAGGAAGGGAGCGGCCTTGGACTTGCCACGAGCTACTCGATCATCAATAGGCACGGTGGGCATATTACAGTCGAATCGCGTTTGGAGGTCGGCACGACATTTCATATCTATCTGCCCGCCTCTGATAAGATGGTCCCTGAAAAAGAAGAAGATCATTTGATAAAAGGCCGGGGCAGAATCTTGGTAATGGATGATGATGCACCGTTAAGAAAAACGTTGGGAAGAATGCTTGAGAAACTGGGTTATGAGCCGGGATTTGCAGAAGATGGTATTGAAGCGATTCGTATGCTCAAGGAAGCCAAAAGATCTAAAAAACCGTTTGATGCTGTCATCCTTGATCTTACAGTTCCCGGCGGGATGGGTGGCAAAGATGCTCTTCCGAAAATGCTGGACATAGATCCTGAAGTAAAAGCCATTGTGGCCAGCGGCTACTCGGATGATCCGGTTTTAGCGAAATATAAGCAATATGGTTTCAAAGGAATGCTGCCCAAACCCTTTGAACCCCTTTCCTTGTCCAGAGTACTGAGTGAAGTGATTCAGGGAAAGGAGGGACATGGGATCACTAACCAGTAAAAGACAGACATTTGAAAAAAATGAATGGATAATCCGGCATATCCGGCCATCTTAATGTGCCGGGTTTCGGTTAACGTCCCTGGGATTTGACTCAAGGTCGGCATATCGCGAAATCACTTCACTGAGCAGACCGCGGTCCTCCTTAGATATCTTTATGAAACAAAAACCCATGCCCATATAACTGGCATTGAAATCCATGTTTTCAAAGTTTGACCAAACCACTCGACCATTCAGCAAGAGGGACTCTTTTTCCGGTATTTTGATGATCATTTGATACTCTTTATTCTTCTCCAGTTTCTCCAAACAGTGGACGAAGACTCCAGCGACAGTAATATTTCTAGATTCCCCCTCTACACTGCCCTGCTTGGAAATAATCGTGATGGGCCATCTCACCGGAATCCTGGGGTGCTGTCGTTTTTCAGTGTCATCCGTCAATTTTTTCGCCTCCAGAAAGACTGTGCTTCTCTGTTTCTTAAAATTACTCTGAACTGTTATTCTACTCCTCTTTTTGCCTAAAATCAATTTCAGAATCTCGAGATTATCCCTCGCTTGAGTGCTGAAGATTGCCTTGAGTTTTTACTCTTTTAAGATGTATTTGAATCGCCATCAGAGCGGCAGGGGTTATGCCGGAGATACGAGAGGCTTGGCCAAGGGAAACGGGCCTCACCCGGCTCAACTTTTCCCTTACCTCTGTGGAGAGTCCGTAGACAGTCTCATAGTCAATTCCGTCAGGGACCCTCACATCTTCCATTCGTTTTAGTTTCATAACCTGTCTGTTCTGCCGCTCAATGTACCCCTCATATTTGATCCGCGTTTCCACCTCCTCGGCGATTCTTACGTCTATTGTGTCAAGCCCGGGATCAAATACCTTGAGATGCTTAAAAAAGATCTCATTTCTCCTCAAAAGTTGGGCGAGGGAAGTCATATTTCGTATAGGTGGAGAGGCCAGTTCTATCAACCTCTCTATAACCGATGACTCTGGCCTCAACTTGAACTCATTCAGTCTATCAAGCAATTGTTCAACCTGTGCCCTCTTCAAGCAGAACTCCCGGTAAATATGATCAGGGACCAGACCTAATCCGTGGCCTATATCCCTCAGCCTTAAATCTGCATTGTCTTCCCGAAGTAAAAGGCGGTATTCAGCCCTTGAAGTAAACATCCGATAGGGCTCTCGAGTCCCTTTGGTTACCAAGTCATCGAGCAAAACACCAATGTAGGCCTGTGATCTGTCAAGGATAAGAGGTTCTTCTCCCCGAATTTTTAAGACAGCGTTGATACCAGCCAAAAGGCCTTGGGCCGCGGCTTCTTCATACCCTGATGTGCCATTGACCTGTCCGGCATGGTAAAGGCCTTGGATCAGCTTGGTCTCTTGTGTGGGCCTCAGTTGCAGCGGATTAATATAATCGTATTCTATCGCATACCCGGGCCGTAAAATCTCTGTCTTCTCCAAACCCGGGACGGACCTCACCATTTTAAGTTGGATATCAACGGGTAGACTGGTGGCGAGTCCGTTGGGATAGACCTCGATAGTATCTAGGCCTTCGGGCTCTAGGAATATTTGATGTCTCTCTTTTTCTGCGAAACGTACAATCTTATCCTCAATAGAGGGACAGTATCTGGCTCCTACACCCTCGATGACGCCGCAATAAAGAGGAGACCGATCCAAACCCTCCTTGATGATCTGGTGGGTCGCGCTATTTGTATACGTGATATGGCAGGGAATCTGAGGTAAAGGAATCTCTTTTGTGGTGAAGGAAAACGGCCTTGGATCTTCGTCTCCGTGCTGAATTTCCAAGCCCTCGTAATCAATAGTCCTTCCATTTAGGCGCGGTGTCGTGCCCGTCTTGAGTCGCCCTATTTCAAAACCCAGTTCTTTCAATTGATTCGAGAGTCTTATCGAAGGCGGATCCCCCATGCGCCCTGCCGGAAAATGGTCAAGACCAATGTGAATCAGCCCATTCAGAAAGGTGCCTGCGGTTAGAATAACCGTCTTTGAGAGAAACCTCTCATGGATATGGGTATCGACTCCACAGACTTTTCCATCTTTAATCAGAAGCTGATCCACTGTAGCTTGCCGAATATCGAGGCTCGTCTGAAGCTCCAGGACAGACTTCATCTGTTTCCGGTAGAGCTCACGATCGTTTTGGGATCTCGAACCTTGAACAGCAAGACCCTTTCGGATGTTAAGCCGCCTGAATTGAATGCCGGTCTGATCAGCATTCTTGGCCATCTCACCTCCCAGGGCATCGATCTCTTTGACGAGGTGACCTTTGGCCAGGCCCCCGATAGCGGGATTACAGCTCATGACCGCAATGTGGTCCAGATTCATGGTGAGGAGCAGAGTGGGATGTCCCATACGGGCGGCGGCCAAAGAGGCCTCACATCCGGCGTGGCCCCCTCCCACAATAATGACATCATATTCTTTTTCACAGGTAATCATAAAAGAAACGCCCAGAGTGATTTCGGTTGGTGGGATCTACGTCAGCCTACAAGATGCCGCTAGTTACGTGTCCCAAAATTAACTTGAATAATAAGTACCTGCTACTCAGCCCCAAAGGGGGCATGGGGGGTAGACGCCCAAGCCTGTTACCGCCCCCAAAGAGGACAACGTTCGGTGGACAGGCAC
>CAZFMX010000048.1:0-25453 GCA_964520425.1 uncultured Desulfobacteraceae bacterium | reverse complement strand
AAAATCGGCAGCAAATGAAGTCTGCATTCAGGAAGCGGGCCCCAGGGTCCGCTTTCTCTGTATTTTAGGGTATGTGATTTCTTCATCTGTTTAGATCAATGACGACTAAAACTCATCTCGTTGCAAAGAGGGTTAATGATCTGGTTGAGCCCATTCTGGATGAAATGGGTTTTGAATTGGTGCATGTGGAGTATTTATCCCATTACGGTAAATGGGTGCTTAGGCTGTATATCGATAAAGAGGCAGGAATCACCATTGATGACTGTATTAGAGTGAGTAGAGAGATCGGTGATCTAATTGATATAAAGGAAGTTGTTACGCACAACTATACCCTGGAAGTCTCTTCCCCAGGGCTTGATAGACTCCTTAAAAAAGAAAAGGATTTTGTCGGAGCTGTTGGAAAAAAGGTGAAAGTAAGAATGAGCACACCTATGAACGGACGCCGCAGCTTCACCGGATACCTGAAGAGTTTTGAAAACGGTATATTGTATATTGAAATGGACGGAACCCCTGTGGCCCTGCCTTGGACTGGGGTGGACAAAGCCAATCTTGTATATGAATTCGAATGATTATGATAGCCTCGAAAAGAGTTTTATTCGGGAGTCACTCGCTTCTGTCCTGTTGATGGCATTTTGGGGAATCCATCGATTTTGATCGCTTTGTCATAAGGTCAATGAGTATATGGGAAACAACAATCGATTCTAACCGTTTTGGAGCAAATAAGAGATGATTACAGAACTGAACAGAGTGATTGAGCAGGTAAGTCGAGAAAAAGGGGTCGACCGGGAAGTCTTGATCAAGACTATTGAGGAGGCGGTTCGGGCCGCGGCCGCGAAGAAACTAGGCCAGGACTACGACCTGGAAGTTGCTTTTAATGAGGAGATGGGTGAAATCGAGATCTTCGAGTTCAAGGAGGTCGTAGAGAGCGTCCGCGACGAGCATGTGGAGGTTTCTCTGGAAGATGCAAGGGAAATGGACCCCGACTGTGAACTGGGTGACAGTCTTGGCATCAAAATGAACATGGATAAACTGGGGAGAATAGCCGCGCAATCCGCCAAGCAGGTCCTTATGCAGAGGTTAAGAGAAGCTGAAAAGGATATTGTTTACGATGATTACAAGGATAGGCGGGGCGAGATTATCCATGGGATCGCCCAGAGGTTCGACAAGGGAGGTATTATAGTCAATCTCGGTCGAGCAGAGGCTGAACTTCCCTCAAAGGAACAGATCCCCAGGGAGTCCTACAAGCAAGGTGATCGTGTCAGGGCCTATATCCTGGACGTCAAACAATTCAGCCGAGGTCCCCAAATCATACTCTCACGTACCCATCCAAATTTTTTGTCCGCCCTTTTTGAGAACGAAGTTCCGGAGATAGCAGAGGGGATTGTCAGGATTGTTCAGGTTGCCAGAGAGCCTGGGAGTAGGGCAAAGATAGCGGTAAGTTCTAAGGATAGCGACGTGGACCCCGTAGGTGCATGCGTGGGGATGAAGGGGGCCCGTGTACAGGCTGTAGTCCAAGAATTGCGGGGAGAAAAGATAGATATTGTCACTTGGGACCCAGATCCCGCAAAGTTTATCTGTAATGCACTCGCTCCTGCCGAGATAACGAGGGTCATCGTCGATGAAGGCAACCAAAGGATGGAAGTGGTTGTCCCGGATGACCAACTCTCCCTTGCTATAGGGAAAAGGGGGCAAAACGTCCGATTAGCCTCGAAGATTTCCGGATGGAATCTGGATGTGACGGGTGAAACCAATTACAATAGTGCCTTAAAGGATGCCTATAACACACTGTTGACATTGGATGGAGTTGGTGAAGCAACGGCCTCGAATCTATATCAGCTGGGTTTCAAATCTCTGAAGATGGTATCAGAGGCTTCAGTCTCCGACCTTATGCAGATAGATGGCATAGGAGAGGAAAAGGCGGGAAAAATCATTCGAAGTGCAGTTGAACTTCTTCAGATCGAGAAAGACAGAAGTGATCTGGAGCAGACGATTGGAGACCAGGCAGCCACGGAACCTGAGGCTCATGGGGAAGGGTAAGGGACATATTCCTATAAGGACATGCCTTTCATGCGGCGCGAAGCGGAGTAAGGATGAACTTATCCGACTTGCATTGACCCCGGAGAACCGGCTGGTCAGAGATGATCGAGTGGCATACCGGGGGAGAGGCGCCTATGTGTGCAAAAACGAATCCTGCTGGGAAAAGCTGTCACGCAACAGACACCTTGGAAGACGTTTCAGGACGAATAGGTCTATTACAATCGATACAGCCTTGTCGGCCGAATGAAGACGAGCGGTTCTGATAAAAATGATCGTAAACTGATAGTGATCAATGAATATCCAAGATGGAAAAAGAGAGGAAATGATCTGATAATGTGTTGTTGCCGTTATCGATCTATTATGGCCGAACAGACTGAGTTGATGTTGACGTGCGGAATCTTAGTATTGGGGGATTAAATGGCTAAAGTCAGGGTTTATGAATTGGCCAGGGATCTTAATCTGGACAGCAAAGAACTGGTTGAAAAACTCAAGGTTGGAGGCCTGGATGTAAAGAACTACATGAGCACTCTAGATGAGGAGGCCGCAGCCAAGGCCAGAGATATTGTCGCTGGACGGGTATCAGAAGTCGTTGAAGAGAAAAGAATAAAGCCTACTGTAATTCGTCGGAGGAAGAAAATAGTTGAGGTCAAGCCGGAAAAAGCTGCTGTAGAACCTGAAGAGGAAATAGAAAAGATTGAGAAAGCGCCGGTTGAAGAAGCCCCAACAGAAGAGATAACACCGATTGAGGCAGCTCCAGAAGAGATAGAAGAGGATGTCAAGGAAGAGGTATCTATCGAGGCTGAACCGGAAGAGCCGCCGACCAAGAAAGAGCCTAAGAAGAAGAAAGCCAAAAAGAAACCCGTCCATGAACCCGCCAAGATCATCAAAGCCCCCGAAGAGGGCCCCCTAAGGACGCAGATTGCAGAGGAGAGAGAAAGAAAAGCAGTCCGTCAGGCTGAGCCTATACGTCCGGAGTCGCCTGGTGTAATAGAGGTTGAGGTTGAGAGAGAAAAGAAGGGGAAACCGACAAAGAAGAAGGATAAGAAAAGGGGCGCGAAAAAGCAAGATGTTGAGACAGTTGCTGTTCGCCGCCGTAAATTGGAGGTGTTCGAGCGGGCAGATCTCTACGAAGGCCGAAAAGGTCCACGAAAAGAGAGAAGGGGGGGGAAAGGGAGAGATACCGTCAAGAAATTGAAACAGACGGAGATCACAGTCCCCAAGGCAAGCAAGAGAAGGATCAAGATTCCGGATCAAGTCACGGTGGCGGAATTTGCAAAGGCTATGGGAGTAAAGGGTGTTGAGGTAATAAGAAAATTGATGGCCTTCGGGTCTCCTTCAGGGATCAATCAGTCCATTGATTTCGAAACAGCATCGCTTGTGGCGGATGAGTTCGGCTATGAAATGGAGTTGGACCTTTTCGATGTGGACAGCATCGTGGCTGATACCGAAGATAAAGCTGAAGATCTGAAACCAAGGCCGCCCGTAGTGACCATCATGGGTCACGTGGATCATGGAAAGACGTCTCTTCTCGATTACATAAGAAAATCCAATATTATCGGTGGTGAGTCAGGTGGAATTACCCAACACATTGGGGCCTACTATGTGAAAACCAATAACGGGGATATTGTGTTTTTGGATACACCGGGACACGAAGCCTTTACGGCAATGAGGGCAAGAGGGGCGAAGATAACGGATATCATCGTTCTGGTCGTCGCTGCCGATGATGGCGTTATGCCGCAGACTGTAGAGGCAGTGAATCATGCCCGTGCCGCAGATATTCCTATTATTGTTGCGATCAACAAGATTGATAAGCCTGAAGCCAACCTTGACAAGGTCACGAGAGAGTTATCAGAGCTGCAATTGGTTCCTGAAACATGGGGTGGAGATACCATTTTCGGGAATATCTCTGCCAAGACAGGTGAGGGAGTAGAGGAATTTCTGGAGCTTCTCTCTCTCCAATCCGAGATTCTTGAACTGAAGGAAAATCCCGATAAACCTGCGCGCGGGACCGTCGTGGAAGCAAGACTGGATAAGAGCAGAGGTCCTATTGCAACCGTCCTTGTCAAAAGCGGAACGCTCAAACAAGGAGATTGTTTTGTCTGTGGTGAGCATTACGGGAAGCTGAGAGCCATGCTCGATCATCGCGGCAAGCGATTGAAATCAGCTGGTCCAGCATTTCCTGCGGTGATCTATGGGATTTCGGGTGTTCCAATGGCGGGAGATGAATTCATTGTCGTTCCGGACGAGAAGACGGCCAAACGGGTTATCGATCATCGTCACTCCGTCATAAGAGCATCTGCAACAGGCACGCGGGGTGTTGTCAGCCTTAATGATCTCTATGAGAGAATCAAGGAGGGAGACATCAAGGAGTTGAAAATTATTCTGAAGGCTGATGTGCAGGGTTCCATTGAGGCAGTCTCCGAGTCCCTGCTCAAATTGAGTACTGAAGCGGTCAAAGTCAACATCATTCATGCCTCAACAGGTGCTGTCACGGAAACCGATGTTATGCTCGCTTCTGCATCGGGTGCTGTTATCATCGGTTTCAATGTACGGGCAAATCCGAGGGGGAAGGAAGTCGCGGCCAAGGAAAAGGTGGACATACGTTATTATGATGTCATTTATAATCTCATCAAGGATGTTCGACTGGCCATGAGCGGTCTTCTTGAGCCGACCTATGAAGAGAATGTCATTGGTCGAGCGAATGTAAAGGAAATATTTCGCGTTCCAAAGGCGGGCACCGTCGCCGGATGTTACGTCACAGGCGGACATCTTGAGAGGAATGCAAAAATTCGTCTTCTAAGAGACGACGTTGTTGTTTTTGATGGAAAAATGGCATCTCTCAGACGTTTTAAAGATGACGTGAAAGAAGTGCAATCCGGGTACGAGTGCGGCATCGGGCTGGAAGGTTTTCAGGATATCAAACCTGGAGATGTCTTCGAGGTATATCAGATGAAGGAGGTAGCGACGGAGTTGTAGGGAATGGTTGTCGGGATCCTTCGAATAGAACTCCACTTATACGGTAATCGGTCTCTCAAGGGAAAGAGGAAGATCGTTAAGAGCATGGTCGAAAAGACCAAGCATAAGTTCAATACAGCTATCGCTGAAGTCGGCTCAAACGATAAATGGCAGAAGATCGAGTTGGGGGTGGTTACTGTCGGAAATGACAAACGTCATGTGGATGCCTCTTTGACCGCTATCTTAGGATTTCTTGAATCTTTGGGTTTGGCTGAGATCGTTGATTCACAGATGGAAATATTTAACGCATGAGTGGGCGCGTATTGGTTTCCTATGATTCACCTTCGGAGAAGACCAGGGGGATTGCCCGTGGAATCCATGAAATGTACTTAAGTCTTGGG
This sequence comes from uncultured Desulfobacteraceae bacterium, assembly GCA_964520425.1. GTDB lineage: Bacteria > Desulfobacterota > DSM-4660 > Desulfatiglandales > HGW-15 > JAFGFY01. Next base: position 20,060 of record CAZFMX010000048.1, on the reverse strand, counting down.
CATGGCGAAGACCATAGAAGGTGAGTTTCGACCACCTAAAAAATAGCGGGGATTATATGTTGGCAGGAAAGAGGGCAGTCAGAATAGGTGGTGAACTCTTGAGAGAAATTGCCGATTTACTCTTTAATGGCGTGAGGGATCCGAGAGTTAAAGGGGCCACTCTTACAGGAGTCGATCTGAGTAATGACCTTAAACACGCTAAGGTCTATTACAGTCTTATAGGGGATGAGAAGGAATTCAAGAGGATACAGGAAGGTCTGGATAGTGCAAAAGGGTTTATCAAGAGAGAGCTTGCCGCTCGAATGGATTTGAAATACATGCCTGATATCATTTTCAAGAGAGATCTTTCGCTGGAAGAGGGCAACCACATGGAGAGACTCTTTGAGAGGCTGAAATCAGAGAAATCAGGTGAGGGATTGGAGTGAAGGCATCATATACTTTGACTTAAAGTATGAGCCAGAACTCGACTAGAACGAAAATATGGGAAAACCTTATGACGGTGTAATCCTGATTGACAAAGAGGAGGGAAGAACATCTTATGATGTTGTAAGGCAGGTCAAGCGCATCTCTGGGTTCAAAAAAGTTGGACATGCCGGAACATTGGATCCTTTTGCCACTGGATTGCTGATTGTGATGCTGGGTGAAGGGACAAAGCTCTCCTCTTATCTTATGGCCGGAGAGAAGACTTACCAGGCTACCATGAGGCTTGGGGTTGAGACCGACACGCTGGACCTGACCGGAGAGATAGTGAAGAAAAACGATGTACCCGAGTTTGGGCTGGGACTCCTTAGACAGGCCGCCATTGAATTCGTGGGAGAAATTGAGCAGGTCCCTCCTCAATTCTCGGCAGTCAACTATAACGGCAGACGGGCGTATTCTTACGCACGAAAAGGGATTCGTATTGACTTGCAGAAAAGAAAGGTGAGAATCCATTCTTTAGAGATAACGTCTTTTAATCTGCCGGACGTGGCTATAAACGTCACTTGTTCCAGTGGAACCTACATCAGGAGCCTCGCTGCCGATCTGGGAAGACGACTGGGGTCTGGAGCTCATCTGACTTCTCTAAGAAGGCTGAAGAGCGGCACCTTTGACGTAAGAGATGCCCTGGGGATGGAAAAACTAGAGACGTTGTCCAGTGACTCGGTGTTTCAGGGGAAGGTCATACCATTGTATGAGGCATTGCCCGATATGGTGGAAATACCGGTGGATGATCTGATGACTCGAAAAATCAGAGACGGGTATCAACCTCTGTGGAAAGAAATAATGAGGAGTAGCCTTCCAGATTTCTTTGAAGGCTACTTGAAGCTGACGGAAAAACAGGAGTTAGTAGCTATTGGGAAGGTAGAGTTTTCCCAAGGGAAAAGAGAAACATGCTTTAGGATTATGAGGGTTTTTCGCTGAAGTCATTTACTCTTACTGTAATAAGGTAAATGGTTTGCAGTCCAATCGACCGTCAATCAAAAGATAAGGAGGGAGAAGAAGTGGTTTTAAGCCCAGAATACAAAAAGGATATTGTAGATCAATTCAAGCTTCACCAGAATGATACAGGTTCACCTGAGGTACAGATTGCGCTTTTGAGCAAACGGATAGGTTATCTAACCGATCATTTTAAAATTCACAATAAAGATCACCATTCGAGGCGTGGTCTGCTTAAACTCGTAGGTCAGAGAAGAAGACTTCTGAATTATCTCAAGAGAACTGATGTGGTGAGATATCAGAACATAATCAAAGAGTTAGGTATCCGAAAGTAACATTCATAAGGAAAGATCCTATCCTTCCATGAAAGAATGGAAATCCGGGTAAAAGTTCCGGCATGGAGAAAGGACAAGAATAAAATGATTAATAGCAGTTCAATCAAGATTAATGACCAGACTTTGCATATTGAAAGCGGACGCATTGCCAGACAGGCGAACGGGGCTGTCGTTGTCACGCTGGGAGAAACGGTGGTTCTGGTGACTGCGGTGGCCACGAATGAAGTCCGGAAAGGGATAGATTTCTTACCCTTAACAGTCGAATACCAGGAAATGTCTTATGCAGGCGGCAAGATTCCAAGAAACTACTTCCGCAGGAACATGGGACGGCCGGGCGAAAAGGAGACCTTGACGGCCCGGCTTATGGATAGGCCTCTGCGGCCTCTTTTCCCGGAAAACTGGACCTACGAGACACAGATCATTGCCTCTGTCCTTTCTACGGATAAAGAGAATGAAGCCGATGTTCTGGCCATGCTTGGTGCATCAACGGCCCTTGAAATATCGGATATCCCTTTCGATGGACCTATCGCCGGAGTCCGAGTGGGGCGAATAAACGGAGAGTTTGTGACGAATCCCAAACTTAGTGAACAGGAGAATAGTGACATTAATGTTATTGTTGCGTGCAATGAATCCGGTGTAGTCATGGTTGAAGGCGGGGGACGATTTGTTTCAGAGGCGGATATGATAGAGGCCATTTTTTACGCACAAGAGGCCACTAGACCGATGCTCGCTATGCAAATCGAATTGAAGAAAGCAATTGGTAAGGAAAAGAGAGAGGTCCCTATTCCTGACAAAGACAAGGATCTGGAGACCAGAATCGTTGAAATGGCGAGTCCTCTACTCCAGGAGGTCATCACCACATCAGACAAAGAGTTGAGGCAGGAAAAGAGGGCCGAAACTTCACGCTCCATCGTGGAAAGTCTTTTTGACGAATATGAAGAAAAAGAGGGAGAGATCAAAGAGATCGTTCATGACCTCGAGAAGAAGATGGTTCGGGAAATGATCCTGGAGAAAGAAGAGCGGATAGATGGGCGTTCATTCACTGAAGTACGACCTATTGAGTGTATGGTTGGAGTCCTGCCCAGGGTCCACGGAGCCGCTCTTTTTACAAGAGGGGAGACTCAGGCCATGGTCCTTACTACCCTTGGAACGGACGCGGACGAGCAAAGAATAGACACAATCTACGGTGATCGTTTCAGGAGCTTCATGTTTCATTATAATTTCCCCCCTTACTCTGTAGGAGAGGCCAGAAGGCTAAGCGGTCCGGGAAGGAGAGAGATTGGTCATGGCGCATTGGCACGCCGGGCCTTGTTGCCCTTGCTGCCTGGCAAGGAAGATTTCCAATATTCGATTCGCGTCGTATCAGAAATTCTGGAATCTAACGGGTCTTCTTCTATGGCGAGCGTCTGTGGTGGTTCACTCTCTCTCATGGATGCAGGAGTTCCTATAAAGGACGCTGTCGCGGGTGTCGCTATGGGTCTTGTAAAGGAGGGAGAGAAAGTCGCCGTTCTTACGGACATTATCGGAGACGAGGATCATTACGGGGATATGGATTTCAAAGTAGCCGGTACGGCCGATGGTGTCACGGCATTGCAGATGGATATCAAATGCGACGGCATTACCAGAGAAATTATGCAGAAGGCCCTTGCCCAGGCAAAAGAGGCCCGGCTCTCCATCCTGGAAAAAATGAACAAAACGATTTCTCAACCCAGGAGTCAAATCTCCGAATATGCTCCTATCATTACGACCATCGTAGTGAAGCCCGAAAAGATACGGTTGGTTATTGGTCCCGGGGGTAAGACTATCAAGGAGATCATTAATGCCAGCGAATCAAGAATTGAAGTGAGTGATGATGGTAAGGTGGTCATAGCGTCCGCTGATGGTGAAAGCGCGCAACTGGCCATTGATATGATTAATGAGCTCGTTCAAGAGGCGGAAATCGGCAAAGTTTATAACGGAACTGTAACAAAGATCATGGATTTTGGTGCTTTTGTCGAAATCTTGCCCGGAACGGATGGACTGATTCATATATCTCAACTGGATAAAACCCGGGTCAACAAGGTTACGGATATTCTGAATGAGGGTGATGAAGTCAGAGTAAAGGTCCTCGATGTGGATAGAAACGGAAAGATCTCTCTGTCGCGAAAGGCCGTACTAGATGATGACCGGGATGTATCGTAAGACGGTTTTAGAAAACGGGATTAGGATCCTTTCTGAAAGGATGGATCATTTCCAGTCTGTCTCCTTGGGGATATGGGTGAGTGTCGGTTCCCGTGATGAGGCAAAAAAGCAAAACGGCATCTCCCATTTTATCGAACACATGATCTTCAAGGGGACAGGGAATCGCAGCGGCTTTCAAATCGCCAAGGAACTGGATGCTATTGGAGGATTTTCTAACGCATTTACTGGAAAAGAACATACCTGTTTCTACTCAAAGGCATTAAAAAAGGATTTTCATCACTTGGCGGATATCCTTTCAGACATTTTCCTCAATTCAATCTTCGACCCTCAGGACATGGATCGGGAGAGACAGGTCATCCTTCAGGAAATCAATATGATGGAAGACACCGCTGATGATCATATCCATGTGCTCTTTAATGATCTTTTTTGGCGCAACCATCCTCTCGGCATGTGCGTCTTGGGTACGGATGAAACGGTTTTAAAAATTGGAAGAGAGGCGGTTCTCGAATATATCAGTAGTTATTATACACCGGACCGGATTCTTCTCGCGGCTTCAGGGGACATCGACCATGATGCGCTGGTGGCCTGTTTTAAGCCGGTTTTTGAACCGCTGGTATTCAAGAATAAAGCCCATTTGAGAGATAATCCCCAAGTAAATGCCGGGGTTTCATGCCACTGGAAAAAGCTAGAACAAGTTCATATCTGTATAGGTAGCAAAGGACCAAACCTTTCCAGCGACACGCGATTCGCTGGTGCTGTCCTAAATACAATCCTTGGCGGAAGTATGAGTTCTCGTCTGTTTCAGGAGATCAGGGAAAAAAGAGGCCTTGCTTATTCTGTTTATTCTTTTCTCTCTGCCTATTCTGATACGGGGCTCTTGGGGGTCTATGCAGCCACAGATCCTTCGGACGTCAATCATACTCTTGAGGTTATTAATTCAGAAATAGAGAAGATCAGAAGAGGGGAGTTGTCCGAGACGGAACTCGATGCGGCCAAGGAAAACCTTGTCGGAAGCATTCTGTTGGGATCTGAAAGCACAGACGCCTGTATGATGCGACTGGCCAAGAATGATTTTGTTTTTGGTGAATATGTGAGTCACGACGCAACCATAGCCGAACTAAAGAAAGTTACAGTCGATGAAGTAGTTGCCGTTGCTGAAGAAACGTTTAAAAGCAATGAAGTCTCCTTGGTGACCCTTGGCCCGATACATAGTGAAGACCTGGATTTAACCTTCCTCCAGTTCAACTGATACCCGGTACGGCGCCTCCCTTTCTTCCGGACTAAGTGGCACCCTTCCCGGGTTTTTGTCTTCAGGTTTGCTCAAGGTCAGCCTTGTCCAAAGGTAGTGCTGAAGATCCAGAATCCCGAAATACACAAAGGAAAATGAGTTTTAGCGGTGCCTAGGCGTGATCAGTGATAGAATAAACTCAAGGATGTGCTTTGGAAAAAGTACTTATCAAGTTCAAGCGTTTGGATAATAGCACTGATTTGCCTCTGCCCCGTTATGAGTCCGAAGGGTCTTCCGGTATGGATATCAGGGCGTGTGTCAAAGAACCTGTTATACTACAGCCCGGGCAAATAAAGCTAATCCCTACCGGATTAGCCGTTTCTATTCCCTTCGGTTATGAAGCACAGATGCGGCCTCGAAGTGGCCTTGCCCTAAAACACGGTATCGGGTTTGTCAATTCTCCCGGCACCATTGATTCAGACTATAGGGGGGAAATAGGCATTATCATGATCAACTGGGGGGAGAGTCTATTCACCATCAGGAGAGGGGATCGAATTGCCCAGATGATCATCAGTAAGGTGTGCAGGGTTGATATCGTAGAAGCGGAAACGCTTGATGATACCCTGCGAGGAGAAGGGGGTTTCGGCCACAGTGGAGTGAGGTGAGTGAGTCGGGATCTTCGAAACGCGAATGGCACACGAAAGTGATTCACGAAGCATAAGAGAAGACCTTGCGCCCTGCACCATTCGACTATGGTTAATGAACCGATTAAGAAAGTCTATCTGCGTTATTACTTTTTATCGATACAGTGTTCTTGAATGGGTTTAAAATGCGGTTTTCTGTATTAGCATCGGGTAGCGGAGGAAATGCATGCTATGTTGAGACAGCTCGCTCGAGGATCATGATCGATGCAGGATTAAGCCGTCGTGAACTGCTCAGCCGTCTTGAGATGATTGAAGTCAATCCAAAGACGCTGGATGCACTGATTATCACCCATGAACACACGGATCATGTTAAAGGCGCAGGACCCCTTGCGCGCCTCCTTGATATTCCGCTCTACATCAATGGCCCAACATTTAACAGAAGTATAAAAACACTTGGAAGGATTTCCAGACCGATCGCATTTCATACGGGACAGTCCATAACCATCAACGATCTCATAATCGAGACTTTCACCAAGTGCCATGATGCTGAGGATCCCATGGGTCTGATTATATGCTCGAATGGCGTGAGATTGGGTCTGATTACGGATTTGGGGCGAAGCACCCGGCTGGTGGAAGATCGTTTGAAGAATTGCCACAGTCTGATAATCGAGTTCAATTATGAACCTAGCATGCTGGAGGATGGCCCCTATCCATTGCATCTAAAGAAGAGAATAAAAGGACCTGAAGGTCACCTTTCCAACCAACAGGCAGGGGAATTACTTGGGGCTATTGCCCATAAAGACCTTCAGAGGGTCGTCCTGGCCCACCTCAGTGAGACGAATAACCAAAATGAAAGAGCGCTTCAAGAGGCTCAGGACGTCCTAGCAAGGGAAGGATTGAATGATACTGAGATTCTGGTGAGTCGTCAGAATTGTCCTACCCCCATTGTGGAAATGAAATAAGGACGAGATTGGAATCGCCCAAAGAGGAAAAAAGACAACGTAAAAAACGGCAGTACTGGTGCAGTTGTTGCGACGAAGCTCAACCCTTTTGCTGGACGTGTCCCTGTGGTTTTCAAATCTGTAACGGGTGTATGGAAGAGAATCTATGGGGATTTACCTGCAGCGGGGTCAACTGGCAGTGTCCCGACTGTGGTTCATTAAGGCCTTTTGTAGAATAGAGGAGTGCCTGAACGTGAATGTAGAGGAGATATATATCTGGGAAGGTGAAGTGAGAGATAATGAAACAGATTTACAGGGGATTGTAAATAATTCGAATTATTTTATATACATGGCGCATACACGGCATAAGCATTTGAAGAGGCTTGGTGTTGACTTCGCCGATGTGGCTCAGCAGGGATATCATCTTGTTCTCGTACATACGGATATATCCTTTAAAGATTCCTTGATATCCGGCGATCTCTTTTCAGTGACGTCGAAGATTGAGACGAAAGGGAAGATTCGAGTCGTTTTTTTGCAGAAAGTGATTCGAAGATCCGACAACAAGGTCGTTGCAGAAGCAACAAATACAACAACCTGCATTCACACTCAGACCGGTCGCCCACGATTCCCTGAAGAGATCAAGAAGTTGTTCTGGAGGCAAAATGGAAAAATGGAGTATAGGGTCTAATCATCCCAGCCGGATTATCTCCAAATCCCAACCGGCCTATTCAAGGAAACAGACCAAGAATCCCCTCTTGTTTTGCCCCAAAGTGTGTAGATTGTTACTACTAAATGGTAACGGATTTCTTCTTATGAAACTTTTTTTTCACATTCAAGGAGTATGAAGGATAAATTTAGGTTAAAAAACATTAAAACAATATAATATTCCAAATGTAACATATATTTGGCATAATTATTGCAAAGATTTTAAGGGACTCATCGAACATGAGCACTATGGAGGGGATAGTTGAACTTGAGGTGTTATAGAAGATTCCTGTTGTAGCGAGGCGGAAGGCTCAGCGTATGACGGAAGCGGAAAGAAGAAAGCATAAGCGGTTTCGATCCAAAGAGGGTTCCTATGCTGTTCTTAGCGGCCCGTGTAGCAAGATGGGACAAATTTTAGATATTTCTAGAGACGGCCTTTCGTTTCGGTATATCGATATCGGGGATCGACCAAGAGAAACCTGTGTATTGGATATTTTGAGTGAAGATAATGCCTTTCGACTGAAAAATGTTGGTTTCAGAGTCATCTCTGATCTGGATGCCTCAAAAGATTTTCCATTTAGTACCATCCCCATGAGGAGATGCGGAGGAGAGCTTACGGGACTGAATGACAGACAGATAAATGACCTTAATTATCTAATTGAGAACTACACGGAACCTGAGGCTTGGATCAGGTAAATGGACAAAATTCGAAACAGACGATCATCCGTTGACAGACGAACCGGCAAGAATAGACGCAGGGCACATCATCCCGATTACTCTATAAATGGGGGAATTGAACGCAGGAGTTTCAAAGAACGTAGATCAGGAAAGGAGCGTCGACAAGACTGGATTGCAGCCGATGGGTGGGTGAGTGTCTTTGTTGGCAAATAGACAGACTGGCAGCAGATAGAGAAAATCAATCATCAGGGCGCAGGTCATGTTTTGCAGGTCCCTGATCGAACGAATTAGAACTACAAGGTAAGAAGAAATGAGAAGAAAGTGTGATCTATTGGCGGAAAAGAAATCCGATTCTGCTTCTACTGAATCCCGCGTCAAAGATGTGATTCGTTCACTTCAGGAAGTGGAGAAGGTCTTAGAGAAGATCAACGGAGAAAAAAAGAAACTGCCTCTCCAATCCTGAAATAGACACAAATCAACAAAGAGTAAACGGTTATGGAAGACTGCATATGGCGAACTTAAATGAGGGATTTAACGAATCAGAGGTGACGTCTCGTCTGCTTGCGTTGATCGGAAAGATGAGCAATGAAGAGCGACAGGGGCTGCTGGAGGAAATAGAGACAAAACCCTTTCTCAACAAGAGGCGACACCATAGGAAATCCTATTTCTCAGTCGTTGATTACAACGCTCAAGAGTATACCTTCGCGGATTTCATCCAGAACATAGCCGCAGAGGGTATCTTTATCTCAACATCCACACCTTTTTCCTATGGACAGGAGGTTTCTTTGTCCTTTCTCCTTCCTGTTTCCCAAGAGCATATCACCATTGCGGGGAAAGTCGTCCGAATCGAGGAAGAAGGAATAGGGGTCAAATTCAAGACTGTTGACCATGAGTTGAAAAGAAAGATTAAAAAGGCTGTGGATATGATCTAATAGGGGGCGTTCAGTCTGTCAATTCCGATCAGCGCGTTTCTGAGGCATTAATTCAGAAACGGCGGGGGATGAATCGACGAATGCAGATTTCCGCCTATCCCACGTCTGTTCCTTTCTTCCCCATACAAGAATCTTCTCCGGCTTTTAAGAAAGCTATCCCCCATTTTGTTGTTATCGAGACTCTCCATCTCCGGTGCAAGACGCGGAAAGACTCCACCGTTCAGGCGAGAATCGAGACGGTTGCCTTGTATGTCAACTCTCATCTCTGATGTCGTCCCAGAAAGGTATTGAAAAAACGATCCTAATGGTCTAGAAGTTTCTTAATCAGTTCATCAGAATGAGGAGTCCAAAATCCACCATCAAATTTATTTATGGGCAATGATAATTAAGGATTTTTGGAAATCCCTGAGTACCAGCAAGGTGTTAGGTGTAAGGCGTCGAGGAGCGCCGACTGAGGCGTATAAGTAATACGCCGCAAGGAGAAGCGATCGAGGGCAACGCAGCAGATGACACCTTGATGGTGGATCAGGGAGAGTCTGACATTTCCTGAGAGGCGAATACATGAAGATCGCGATAAGTGGAAAGGGCGGTGTGGGGAAGACCACTTTTGCCTCGTTTCTGGTCAGGGCTTTAGCGGATCAGGGGAAAAAGGTGCTTGCCATCGATGCGGATCCCGATGCCAACTTAGCCCAAGCCCTTGGGATTCCCGAAGGCGCAAAGATAGTCCCTATCTCAGAAATGAAAGGCCTCATCGAGGAAAGGACAGAGTCAAAAGCGGGCACAATGGGTGGCTTTTTCAAGTTGAATCCCAAAGTGGATGATCTACCTGAAAAACTGTCCATCGATGCTAATGGAGTGAAAGTCATGGTTTTGGGTGGTGTCAAAAAAGGGGGGGCTGGATGCATATGTCCTGAAAGCACCCTTCTGAAGAACCTTGTGAGACACCTGGTCCTGGACCGTGACGAGGTCGTCATCCTGGACATGGAGGCAGGATTGGAACACCTAGGCCGAGGTACGGCCATGGCCGTCGATAGATTGATTGTGGTGGTGGAGCCGGGAAGGCGTAGTATCGAAACAGCCCATCAGATACAGCGAATGGCGGCTGATATCGGCCTTGAAAAACTGAGTTTTCTGGGAAATAAAATTCGATCTGAAAAGGACAGGGAGTATTTGGAGTCATCAATGCCTGAAGTTCAATTCCTCGGATTTATCCCATTCAGAGGAAATATCATTGAGGCAGATCTGGAAGGGCTTCCTCCCTTTGAGAAGGATCAGGAGGGACTGGAGGCTGTAAGAGCTATGATTGAAAAGTTGGAGGGGTAGAGTCACTGAGCAACACTGTGGTTGACTCAAGAAAAACTATATAAGAGGAGATTTTGAATGGGAAAGAGGATTTTTAACTTTAACGCGGGTCCGGCAACCTTACCACTCGCCGTACTGGAAAGAATTCAGGCCGAGTTTGTTGATTATAAGGGCTCGGGCATGTCCGTGACAGAGTTGAGCCATCGCTCCAAGTGGTTTGAAGATATCATCAATGAGGCTGTGGAAAGGACAAAAAGACTCTTGAATTTGGATGATCAATTTGATGTCCTGTTTATTCAGGGAGGCGCCAGTCTTCAGTTTTGTATGATCCCCATGAACCTTGCCCTTGAGGGCAAACCTGTGGTGTATCTCAATACAGGGACTTGGTCGACCAAGGCCATTAAAGAGGCCCAGATTCAGGGAAAGGAGGTCGATGTGATCGCCTCATCAGAGGACAAGGATTTCTCCTATATCCCAAAGGATTTTGAGGTCAACGAGAATGCGGCCTATCTTCATTTTACATCCAATAACACCATTAAGGGGACCCAGTGGGCCAAGTTTCCCGAGGCTGGGGATGTGCCTTTGGTATCTGATATGTCATCGGACATCATGAGCCGCCCTTTTGACGTCAAACCCTTTGGTCTTGTCTATGCCGGGGCCCAGAAGAATATCGGCCCATCCGGAACAGCCCTTGTAATCCTCAGAAAAGACATGCTGGATAGGGTGCCGGACGGCCTGCCGAGCATGTTGAAGTACTCCACCTATGCGGGGAAGAATTCCTTGTATAACACACCTTCTTGCTTTGTAGTCTATGTCATCGGCCTGGTTCTTCAGTGGTTGGAGGAGACTATCGGCGGGTTGGAAAAGATGGATGAGATCAATAAGGAGAAAGCCGGAATCCTCTACGATTATATTGATCGATCGAATTTCTACCGTGGAACCGCAGAGAGAGAAAGTCGATCCATGATGAATGTGACTTTCCGACTCCCCAGTGAAGAGTTGGAGGCAAGGTTTGTGTCTGAAGCCTTGAAACAGGATCTGGGTGGGCTCAAAGGCCATCGTTCCGTAGGAGGATGCAGGGCCTCCATCTATAATGCCATGGGGATAGATGAGGTCAAGGCCCTTGTAGATTTTATGAAGGAGTTCGAAAACAAAGAGGGATGATCAGGGAGGGTTTGTTTTGAAGAGAACCAGGATCGCCCGGATTCTGGCTTCTGAGGAGGCTGGGACCAGAATAACCGTCATGGGTTGGATCAGGACGAAGAGAGATTCAAAGGGAGGGTTTTCTTTCATTGAACTGAATGACGGCTCTTGTCTCAACAACCTTCAGGTTATAGCGGATAAGAAACTCCCCAACTATGAAGATGGGGTTACTAAACTGCAGACGGGCTGCTCCGTACGGGTCCAGGGGGTCTTGACGGAGTCTCCGGGAAAAGGCCAGAAAATGGAACTTCAGGCCGAGGAACTGGAAGTACTAGGTTGGGCGGATCCTGACCTCTATCCATTGCAGAAGAAACGCCACTCCTTTGAGTTTTTGCGGACCATTGCCCATCTCAGGCCTAGAACCAACACCTTCGGGGCCGTGGCCAGGGTCAGGAATACCATGAGCCAGGCCGTTCATACCTTCTTCCAGGAAAGAGACTTTATCTATCTTCATACTCCGATTATCACCGGGAGTGACTGCGAAGGAGCCGGGGAAACCTTCAGGGTGACCATCTTTGATCTACTGGATGTGCCTCAAAGGAATGGCCGACCCGATTTCGACAAGGACTTTTTTTCTTCCCCGGCTTATCTGACCGTGAGTGGTCAGCTCAACGCCGAGGTCTATGCCCTTGCCATGGGTGATGTCTACACGTTCGGTCCGACATTCAGAGCCGAAAATTCCAACACCTCACGTCACCTGGCGGAATTCTGGATGGTCGAACCAGAGATGGCCTTTTGCGATTTGGGTGGGGATATTGAATTGGCGGAGGCCTTTGTCAAGTATGTCATCAACCATGTCCTGGAAAAATGCCCGGAGGATATGGATTTTTTTAACCGCTTTATTGATAAAAAGGTTATAGAGACTTTGGAGAGAGTCGTATCTGAGGAATTCCAACGGCTGACCTACACAGAGGCCGTTGATCTCCTCTCAAAAGCCGAACAGGACTTTGAGTTCCCTGTAGGTTGGGGGAGTGATCTTCAATCTGAGCATGAAAGGTACCTCTGCGAAGAAGTCTTTAAGAGCCCGGTGGTGGTCACAGACTATCCCAGCGACATCAAACCCTTTTACATGAAGTTGAATGATGATGAAAAGACGGTCCGGGCCATGGATGTGCTGGTGCCCAAGTTTGGAGAGATCATTGGAGGCAGTCAGCGTGAAGATGATTACGATACCCTTCTTAAAAGGATGAAGGAGACCGGTATAGACCCCGAAAACTATGGTTGGTACCTGGATCTGAGAAGGTTCGGAACAGTACCCCATGCCGGATTTGGACTGGGGTTTGAGCGTCTCGTCCAATTTGTCACCGGCATGAGCAATATCCGCGATGTTATTCCTTTCCCTAGAACCCCCGGTGACTTGAGCTTTTGATCGTCTATAAAAACGCCACAATTTTTTTATTTCTTACTTCTTCATGATTTATTAAGAATTGCCAGGGTGTCTTTTTTTGAATGAATAAACTTGTATCCATTCTTAGCCAGCAAGGATAGTGATTGATTGTAATCCGACGGTGTCAAATGAATAAACTCGAAATTTATGATGTGAGGGCGAATTTCTGTGGAAGAAGCCATCTTTAGAATTTCATAGTCATACCCTTCTGTGTCAATCAGCAAGAGATCAATGTGGGTTAATCGATATTTATCGATCAATGATTGAAAAGTTATGGTTTTTACTGAAATCGTTTCAATATATTGACTAATACCCGGCAGAAATCTTTCATGTTTAAGCAGAATTTCCTTATCGAAACCCGCCAACCCACGAGCCTCAGGGGGAAATGGATTGTCATTCTTGAGCTTAAAGAATGATCTAGTTCCGTTGTCATTGCCGATAGCACTATTTTCAAACAAAAGCTGAGAGTTGTCTTTGTAGTTCGCGACAAGAGATTCGAAGAAGTCGGGCACCGGCTCTACTAGCAGCCCCTTCAGCCGGTAATGTGAGATGAGCTTATAGATCGGATCGTCTATTCTTCCATCATTTGCCCCGATCTGAACGAAAAAAAATGGATTCCCATCGTGCAGGTGTGCTTTTATGGCTAACTCTAAAAGATCTATCTCCAAATTTTTAAACGGTTTTATTCGATGGATCTCATAACCCCTTCTATTCAGGAAAAAGGCAATAAATTGTTTTACTTTCGTAAGTTTTGAATTACTCATATTAATATCCCTTCAATATCCTTGACATGGTTCTGACAACCGTTATGCCCTCGCAACGGTTCCACCCATTCAAGCCCTTTCGTCACCTGCTTTCTATAAATGGATTCATTTTCCAGGGTATGGATAGCCTCTCTCCAAGTCTTCGAATCATAGGGATCGGCGGTGATGGTGCATCTGCCCGTCGTCTCAACTAACACAGGGATATTGCTGACAACAGCAGGCACACCGCAGGCCATAGCCTCCAAAGGTGGATAACCATATCCTTCCTCAGTAGATGGTTGCACAAGACAAAATGCTCCTCTGATGATGTCAGGTACGTCTTCTTGTGTAACATGTCTGATCCAAGTGGCTCTAGCTTCTGGGTATCTCGATTTCCAGTGTATCTGATTTTCTCTTGACACACCTACAAAGACAAACTCTCTTCTAACCTGATCTGCGATCTCCAGAACCTTCCCAAGGTTTTCATGAGGTAATCCATTGCCAACCGCAACCAAAACGAAGAAGTCGTAGTCTCAAAAAGATTATACCAAAGAAAACGGATTAGTTCCATTCTCAAGGCTTGGTTTTTATCATGAGACTGCAATTCTCCCTATATCTCGTATGGTAATCAGAGTGTAAAAGTAAATGTCATCATGCGCTTCTAACCGTATAGGGGATCGAAAACAGAAAGGAAATATACCGGATTCTTGAAAGCATGGAATGTATCACAATAGGCATTACAATTCCCAACAGGACCGATGGAATTATTCGGAACAACACGTTTGATGACGGAGCAAAAGAATAGGTGTATAGTATAATGTAAATGAATGTTGCGTGAAATAGATAGATGGTATAAGAGCTGCTATCGATCAATGAGACAATACTCCAGATGCGTTTCCGTAATGTGAGTCTTGATAGATGGACTGTGAGAAAATACATGAAGTATATCCCCAGAATTGGAGTAATAAATCGCAAAGGCAAATTGAAATAGCCTGGAATGAGATCTAGTTTGGTAGCTGCGAATAGTGAAAAATGAGATATAAACAAAATGCTGAAATAAAACAATGGATTTCCTTTCAGAAGTGTAGTGACATACTTTCGTGTAAAATAACCGAGAAGAAAGAATAGAAGATCACGGAGCAACCGAGGGAAGATGATTCCACTCATACTTAACGCCATAATGCCAGAACAAAACACAATGCTCCCCAAAAGATTTAGCTTTTTGGTGTAGTTGCAGATGGGAATTATGATAATAAAGATATAGAAAAGTGATTTTAGGAACCACAAGTGTCCGATGTCCTTGCCGAGCAAGAACTTTTTACACATATATGATAAGGAACCATCGGGATGTCCAAAGAAGAATACGGTAGGCAAGAAGACGATAAAAGCCGTTGCGTACAAGGGGATAATTAATCTTTGAATCTTTTTTGACAATTCCAATATAGGATTAACTTGATCCCTTTTTTCTGCTGTTGAAAAGTAAAAGACATATCCGGAGATCCAAAAAAAGAGAGGCATATGAAAGGAGTATACGTATTGCAGCAATAGCACTTCAAGAAAGGGAGTATGTAAGGGATTATATAAGTAGAGGGCAGGAGCACTACTCCCCCGCGTTGAATGTGCAAGAACAACCAGGATGATTGTGAATGCTCTTAAGAAGATGACGTGTTTTAGTTTTGCACCGGTTTCCATATCTAGTCAATGTCAGGTATTCCTACGTTATCCATCCCTTAATAATGTCTTTTTGGTACTCGTCGTCGAAGAGGTCGGCTAGTTCCAGTAAATCATCCTTGAATTTCTCACCCAGATATTCCCTAATCTCCGGAGGGAGAGCATCCTTTCTACTCAGGAGAGAACCTAACCATCTCTTTACTTCAATACGAATGTTTTCAGGTATGAAATTCTTTAAATAGTTCTTGATAAAATACCTGCTGAACAGTAGGCGATAGAGAGGTTCGGTAAATCGATTTCTGGGAACCCCTGAGTAGTTGTACACAGTTCCAACTTTCTGGGAGATAGATAAATCCTTTGTGCCAAGAAACTCCAGACATTCTTTCACAGCGCGTTCGGGAGCATTCACAAGATCATCAAAGAGAATAAACTTTGTCAAAGGGAATATATCTAGATATGCTTTGACTTGCTGAGAATAGAGACCCGAGGCAAGGAAATTGTAGTATTGGAATTTGTTGCCCTCAGCTTCAAATTGTCGAGCATAAGACAGGAAATCATCTTTCCAATCCCCCCCCTGTTTTTTGAGAGAATAGATAGACCACGCACGATCGATAGGATTTCTCAGTACACCGATTATTTTCAATTCCTCATAGCGGTCTTCATATATTCTTCTTATGTTTTCTATTGTTCTGGGATACATGTAAATATACGAAATTGATGCTTCACCGATGATCTGGTTAGGTCGCACAGACTTGAATAGCTCTATATACTCCTCAATAGTCCACGGCGTTTTCTTGATTTCCGATGGATGCGGAGAGACCGGCGTCCCAAAATAGCTAAAAAAGTGAGGCTCCTTGAGAGTCGGCATGAAGATCTCCGGGTGAGAGGAGAGATATTCATATAGTGATGTCGTACCGCCTCTCATCACACCTATTATTAGGAAATCAGGTAAATTGACCTTATAGCTCCTGAAAAGGACTTTCACGGTGTTTCCTCCATATTATCAATCATAATTCCATGAATCTTTCCAAAAAAGCGAATAGTGTTTCTATGTATGTATTTTTAGGAATAAGTATTGTTGGAAATGAGATCCCTAATTGCCTCAAGAACGATTGACGGCGTGATTAAGCGCATACAATCATGACTTTGAATTCTGCAGTAACCAAGGTTACAACCAATACATGGCAAATCATCGATTCGAAAGACTTTGTGTATCTCACCCAATGGGGTCCAACGATCTTTTACAGTCGGGCCCATTGTGGAAATGGTCGGTGTCTTTGCTGCTACGGCAATGTGCAATGGACCCGAATTGTTACATATCAAGATGTCTACCCTCTTTATGAGAGCGGCAATGTTTTTGATTTCCAAATTAAGGAAAGAGGCATCCGGAGAATTATTCATTGAAGAAGTAATACTTTCTATAAGGCATTTTTCTCCCGGTCCCCCAATAAAGACCAGTTTTGCCAACTTCTCTTCAATGATCTTATCAGCGACTTCAGAGAAATAGCGGGGCAGCCATCTTTGGGTGGGATGATGCGCACCAGGATGAATTAACAATACCTTGTCACCTCTTTCTATTCCTTGTTTAGCTAAAAGACTATCCGTCTCGTAACTCAACTCTGATGGGATTTCGATGTGAGGCTTAGTGGTCGGGGTATTATGCTTTGACGAGCCCAGAAGATCATAGAAAATATCAGTGGCATGTCTATGAGAGTCGGGAGGAGGGATCTTCATGTCAAAAAAAAGTCCGCGACCGGAAATATTATATCCAATAGAATAGGCCCCACTTGCTCTGGCAATAACGGCGGGCCAAAGATGGTAGTCAAAATTCAGATCAATGGCCATATCATGTTTCAAACGTCTCTGCTGGAAAACAAAACGGCACTTAGCAGCGAGAGATTCCTCCAAGACAATGATATGATCTATCCCATTTACCAAAGATAATAACTGCGAAGTATATTTGTTGCAAAGAACATCAATATCAGCACCTGGATAGCTGTTCTTAAGGGACTGAAATATCGGGGCTGCAAGTGCTACATCCCCTATTCTGGGAGGCGCAATAGTGAAAACGCTATTAATGGTCTTTGGAACCGCATGCTTTACGTTAGTCGAGAAAACTCTATCGGCTAATGAAAGCGTTAGCTCGCGAACATAGAGATAGAACTGCTTTATTTTCCGTTTGATATAATGCAAATGAAGTATCCTTAGCCTATTGCATTCATTGTAATGCGCTTTTTCCAGAAGTCTTGAAGAAAAACTAATTTTCGATACTGTCTTCAAAGACCTTAATCATTTGTTCCACGTGGGTACTCAGGCTGAAAGTCTCGGCTCTTTGTATTGAGGACTGCGCAAGATGTCTCCTAAGTCTATCGTTCTTCAGGAGTTCTGTCATGGCGTTGGCCATTTCATTGATACTTCCAGGGGACACTAATAAACCATCTTCGCCATGACGAACAATCTCAGGGATTCCCCCGCTGCGGGTAGCGATAACGGGGACGCCGCATGCCATGGCTTCGACGAGGACTCTGCCAAAGGGTTCATTCTCAGAACATAAGAGAAGTATATCTGCTACTTTATACCATGGCCGGACATCTGAAATCTGGCCGATCCAATGAATGCGATTTGAAAATTCTGATTGACGAGTCATTTCTTGAAGGTGATTCCACCACTCTGGCTCTAATACATCACTTGACCCGACGCAAACAAGATGGGCTGTTGAATTTTCTGCTGCGACCTTTTCAAAGGCTATTAAAGCGAGATCATGTCGTTTCCATCTCGAGATTCTCGCTACGACCAAAATAATCCTCCATGTCTCATTAATGAGATTAGGCTTGGGGATAGTTTCGTCTCTAAGAGCTTGTAAATCCAGTCCGTTATGGACCACTTTCACCTTCGATTTTGAAGGTATATTGAATCTTTTTGCAGTAGCATGACTATTTGCAACAATCGTTGAGCTCAATCTTGTAAGAACAGGATCGAGATAGGGGTCTGGATCCGCGATCCGACAATGCCATATGACCGGAAGACCTAGAATTCTCCCTGCTATTCCTCCATAAAAGGTTGCTCGGGGCCCATTGGCATAGATGAGAGTGGGACGATAGCTGCGACAGAGATTGAAATAGGCTATAAGACTAGCAAGGATACTATAGGCGTACCATGGCTTCATAGAAGGCAAGGGGATGACCTGTGTCTTGATTCCCTTACGCTCGAGCCTGGTCTTTAGTTCTCCTTTCTCAGGCACTATAGCCAGAATATCCCATGGGTGCGGCAAGCGGGAAAGGAGATCGAGAAAAGAGTGTTCCCCTCCTCCGAGCATGACAGCGTGATTGGATATGGCCAATATTCTATTGTTCAATGAACACCCCTACGAAATAGAATCACTTCTAGGACAGTCCGCTATCTTATTATATAGGGTTAATGTCTTTTGCGCGATAGGAACCCAATCAAAACACTCTTTTGCAATGGAAAATGAGGCCTGGGCCATTAGAGCCTTTTTCTGTTTTGAAAGAGAAAAGAAATCAGCAATCCTTTCAGAAAGGGATTCTATATTTCCATGTTCAAAAAAGAGTCCATTTTTTCTCTCGATAACTATCTCTCTAAAGAATGGTAAATCAGTGAGAATGATAGGTTTTGAAAAAGCCATAGCAGTCTGAAGAGCACCACTGCCATAGGAATGCCTATACGGCAAAGCGACAACATCACTGGAATCAAAATACAGGCCAAACTCCTGCAATCCTATATACCTATTATCGAATACAATAGTCTTCTGTAAGTGATTCTTCCCAATAAAAAATTCAATTCTCTTTCGGACATTCTCCAATGCTTTACCCGCAATCAGTAGGCGCAATTTAGGACGCTTTTCGAAAAGCCGTTTCATCGCTTCCAAGAGATCCATGATCCCCTTATACTCACGTACTGCTCCAAAAAAGAGCATGACCTCGTCATCAGGATTCAACCCTAACATCTTTCTTGCTTCATCATTTTCAAAGCGTTTGACATCTCTTGTCTGGAGTAGATAATTTCCATGTTTGATAATACTCATGTTATTATCCTTCAATCCGTACAGTTTGGATAATACTTTACGATTAGTTTCAGAATGGGTGATGACTGCCTTTGACCATTTGCAGATCATCCTGAAGGCAAATTTCATTCCGAAAGCCTTTCTCTCCTCTTCATCGTGCGGCAACACATTGTGGGCGGTGTATAACACTGAAATTCGAAGAAGACGGGCCATTATGAATAGTAGCCAGTCTTTTCTGGCGGTCAACAAAGATTGAACGTGGATAATGTCAGGACGTACCCTCTTGACAACATAAAATAGTGCTATAATCGCAAAAAAATAAGAGACTCCTATCAAGTTCTTCTGGATGACCCTGTAATTCGATTTGTAATGACTCAGCTCATAATCTGTGTGAGTGAGAAGGGTCACATCGATATCAGAAAATTTTGACAATTTATCACAAAGACAATATGTGTAATATGCCAAACCACCAAATCCGCTAGTCTCTATCATTAAGACTTTGAACTTCATATGATTTATAGCCTATTAATATTCTCTCTCAAGGATCTCTCATCACCAGAGATAAATCGACAAGTCAAACGTGAAGTCTTTGATCGAGGAATCCATTAAAGATTCCATATACTAGTGTTCTGTAACAATAATTAATGGACTAATAGTATTTCATATGATACAG
>CAZFMX010000047.1:0-25698 GCA_964520425.1 uncultured Desulfobacteraceae bacterium | reverse complement strand
CGTCACCAATCCTTGGGTACCGGTCGTGTCAATGCTATCCACCGACAGAACGTCCAAGGGACCCGGGTCCGTGTCATTGGTCAGCACATTGCCCGTGGTAAACGCGCTCTCTTCATCCGTGCTGAATCCCACGCCTGAATCGTCATTGGCCGTCGGCGGTACGTTATTGACCGTCACAGTGGCCGTACCGTAACCTATGAGATATGTAGGGAGGGTATCGTCATATACCGCCACATTGATTGTATCGTTGAAGTCATCATTATAGGTCCAAGAGAGGGTATGCGATCCTGGTGGTGGATTTATTTCGATCCAACCGCCCGAATCACCTTCCCAACCACCCACTGACGGGTCGAAATCCGCATAGAAATAAAACCACGTACTGTCGGGATCAGAAATAAAAATCTCTACATCGACCGTGTCACCTTCATTCGCGACAGCAGGCGTTGTCACCGTACCGGTGACAGTGGGAGCGGTCTGCGCGACTGCCTGACCTGCAGTACCGATCATGGCCAAGGCCGCCACAAGGATGCACCATATCTTCACTCTTCTGATAGTTATCTCTGCTGAAAAGGCCCATCCCTTTCTCTCTTTTTTCGATAAAGTCTGTGTCTCATATGTTGGAGTAGAAAACATGTCTTTTCTCCTCTTTATTTTGCTTTCTTCTTTTTGCGCGGGACAGTACTCTGGCGGCGTCTCTAATCAGCCATGCCGCCCAACCTGCGGTAACCCATTCTGACAATGCTCCGAGACCCTTGTATTCCAATACATCGCCCATATATGATGAATTCGTTCAGACCGCTCTCAAAACTCTCCCCAGGCGGTGTCCCCGCGTAAACAGCAATGTATTTGGTGTCCCCAAGTGTTCCAGTTCCGGGCTCAATGTTATCGGTGTCGACCGCCTCATCCCAAAAATCATCATCATGAACCAACACGGCGTATACATCATCTCCATCCTCCGCATAAGGGATGATATAATCGTCGTCAATTGTGACATCGATCTCTGGAGTGTCATCCATGAGCTGGGCACATTCCATGGCCACGGCATCGGCCCTATAGAGGTTCTCCTTATACCGCATTTCATTGCCGGCGATCTGCAGCTCCACCTCGGACGTGCTCGATATTGAGATGCCCAGGAGGGTGAGTAAGACCAACATCATCAGGGCAATCACCAGGACGGTTCCATCCTCATTCCGTAATCGATGTGCTTGTTTCATGCTACGCCCCTTTCATTGGGATTCTAACAAATATGATCTCTCGCTCTTCTTCTCCTTGAAGCTGAACCTTAACCGTGATCAGCCGACCATCAGTGCCGGAAACAACCTGCAAATCTTGTACATCAAAGGTAATGTCCGCGCGAGGATTACTCGGAACCGGGTCGGCCTGGTCGTCACCGATGACTAGGCTAGTGTAGGGCTGGGTCTTAAGGTATTCGACTCTGTCCTGAGCCAGAGTTGTGGCTAACGTCAGACGATACCCCCTGGAGTTGGCCCGCATGGCGCTGGTCTGCATGGTCGCGACGGCCAGAATACCGAAGCTCAGAAGGGCGATGGCCACCATGACCTCAATGAGGGTGAATCCTCCTTCTCTTCGTTTAGGTCCTCTGTTCTGATCTCTTGTCATAATCCCCTCTCTCCTAATGAAGTCCCATATTTCGGCACTTGACATGCGTCGATAACGCCCTTCTACGAAAGTTGTCGTTTTGGGCGGGCAAAATGATCGTCCCCTGCATGTTGGTATAGATCGTTGCGTCCGTAAATCCCAGGTCGCGCCTGCTGGTTCTGGCCACAAGGGTGATCTGAACGGACCTCACCGCAAGGCGGTCGACTGTCACATTTTCATTTGCGTCCAAATAGACGAAATTGAGGGCATCGATGTTTTCAGCTACAGCCGCATTTCCGGTCGGGGGCGTGCTGCGCATAAGGTCGTTTGTCCCGTCACCATTCCAATCCGACAAGGAGTACACGATGGTCTCATTGGCGTCCCCGGTATCTCCATCCGGCGGGTCTGCGGCGAATTGTCCCCGGGTATCCATGGAGAAAGACACCGTATTGGCCCCAACCGCTTGAAATCCCGCATTAGCTGCCGAGCCTAAAGGGTTGCAGCCTGCCATCCTGATCTCCCTGGCCATATAATACATGGCTGACCGAAGATTCTGTTGTAACTCGGCAAGCTGTTCTTGAGCCGTGTAAGCCTTTTGCTGCGAGTAGTAGGCCGAATAGACCCCGGCCATGACGATTCCCGCAACGAACACCGCGACAAGAAGCTCCACTATGGTAAATCCTTTATCCTGTCTCATCCTTCAATCCTCAATAGTCTCTGTTGATCATTCCCAGCCCCCATTGATCCACCGTCTCAAGTCGATGATACCGGCAGGGCTCGGCGTTCCCACGGCATAGCAAGTCCCCTTTCCATTGGATAGATAGACATAACCGAAAAGATTGACCGTCCCTCTGGAGGTGAAGTTGGTCGCAGGGGGGGTAGGAGCCCCGGCGACTATATTATAGTCGATAGCCGAGCCGAATGCTCCGCCATCTATTTGGGTCGTGGCGTCCCCGTTGCCGAAATCCACACCCTTATGTGCTGAAAGATTGAATGCCATTGCAATGACATCATTACCCCCAGACACACCCTGCGGGGTGTCCCAACCGTCACCTCCGTCACCGGATAATAGGAAATACCGTCCCGGAGAAACTGAGTTGTCAAAATAGACTCTCCACTGTGTGTTGTTTCTGATGGCCCCCATTTTGGCCCGTTGAAGGTTGGAGTAGAGGTCCCTGGCCGCGCTCCTTAGTTGGTAATCGGGCCACCAGGAGGAAAAGGCGGGGATAGCGACTGCAGCTAAAATTCCAATTATGCTGACAACGACCATGACCTCCAACAATGTGAAGCCGGATACATTCTTTGTTGATCGAGCAATAGGTTTCATGATTTCTCTCTGAAAAGGCTCTGGTATAAAAAAGGTTATGGATAAAATGATGTCACGTGTGATAGGAGCAAGAGCTATGCCATGGGGGAAGATAGTATGGTATCTAGCTGATAATACGATTAAAAATGGTAATTCATGGGGTTTGAAATAGGGTTTTTAGGGATCTTTTTCTGTAAAATAAGTAATCAATTGTAAAGTAAGTTTACAGTTGTTTGGATCTCTCTGGCAATCCCAGGTTATGGGAGAGGACTATCTCCGATGATGTTGAGATGTCCGAAGGCTTCAAGGATTCGAGGGGTTGACCAGTCGCTCTAAACAAACCTACCGTTCCAATCCTCCGGGAGGTCCGTTTTGTTCGCATCTGTTTGAGTCCATCCGAGGTTTCACAAAAAAAACAAATAAATAGGAGGGAAACAAGGCAGTGGCATTGAAAACCACCGCGTGTTAATATGCCTGGTTATGACATTACGGAAAGGCTCTTTTGTCGAACTCAAAATAGAAAATATGGCCTATGGCGGCCAAGGTGTTGGTCGTCTTGAGGGTTTGGTGGTATTTATTAATGGTGCGGTTCCGGGAGATAGGGTCACAGCGCAAGTAGTTAAAAAGAAAAAAGATTATGCCGAAGCTCATCTTACGGAAATCCTGGAGCCCTCCATGGACCGGATCCAGGCCCCATGCCCGTATCACGGATTTTGCGGCGGTTGTCAGTGGCAACATGTGAGATACGAATGTCAGCTGGCCTATAAGAAATCGAACATCAAAGAGGCCATGGCCCGCATTGGAACCTTGCCCGATGTTCTCGTTCATGACGTCATTCCCTCCGAGGTCCCTTTTCATTACAGAAACAAGATGGAATTCTCCTTTTCCGAACGTCGTTGGTTTCTCCCCCATGAAACGGATGACCAGAAGAAAGACCTGGAGTTTGCCCTGGGACTCCACGTGCCGGGCACGTTTCATAGGGTCATCCACGTGGAGAACTGTCTCCTGCAACATCCAACTGGTAACCAAATCCTCCGGGAAGTCGCAAAATATGCGAAAAAAAGCGGCATTCCGGCCTATGGTCTGAAAAGCCATAAGGGCTTCTGGCGATTTCTCACCCTTCGTTATTCCACACACTTTGATGAATGGATGGTCAATCTGGTCACCTCTGAGAAGAGGCGGGACGTGATAGAGCCCCTGGCCGAGGCCTTGTGTCAGAAGATCGAAAACATCAAGACCATAGTCAACAATATCACCGCAAGGAAGGCCGCTATTGCCGTGGGAGAACAAGAAATTGTCCTATCCGGACCAGGGACCATTCAAGATCAATTAGGCCCATTCAGCTTTCAGATCTCAGCCAACTCCTTCTTTCAGACCAATGCCATCGGCGCTGAGACGCTCTATGAAAAGGTCAAAGCCTTTGCAGGATTGAAGGGGACGGAGACTGTGCTCGATCTCTACAGCGGCACAGGGACGATTCCCATCTTCTTGTCACAACAGGCAGGGGCCATCATTGGAATGGAAATCTCGGAAAGCGCTATTCTCGATGCCAAGAGGAATTGCGCTTCAAATGGGGTGCAGAATTGTCGATTTATTTATGGAGATATCAGGGAAAAACTCTCTGAATTGAGAATGAAACCAGACGTCCTGATCATAGACCCGCCAAGGGCAGGCATGCATAGGGACGTCCTGGCAAAGGTCATGGAACTGGGGACGGAGAAGATCATCTATGTATCCTGCAATCCCGCTACCATGGCCAGGGATCTGGCTCAGATGCGGCAGGATTATCATATCGCTGAGATCCAGCCGGTGGATATGTTTCCCCAGACCTTTCATATAGAGGCCATTGCTAAATTGATCCGCTACGAATGAGAAATTGTGTTGACAAAACCGAAAGAAATTATATAAATTATCTTTTCTTGTCCCGCCAAAACCACCTGTAGCAGGGCAAAAACGCTAAACCGAGGGCTTTTCACCGGATCGGTCTTGTTGATGAAGGATCTGCCGGATGTAAGAGAAGGGGGTGATGTCATGAGGGCTTTCGGCCCTTCAAACAATAGCCAAGCTTTGGAAATGCTGCTTCAAGTGGCATGGGGAGGTATGGTCTAATGGTGTAATCTTTACGAAAACCCCCTTATTTGTTTGAATAGAAAGGCATCTCCAAGGCGTTTTGAGATGTCTTTTTTGTTTCCTTCACGGGCAGTAACATTCAAATAACGAATTTTTTCCACGGGAAACGAAACCCATATTCCCTATTGGAATTGAGAGAGAAGAGAATATGAAAGTAACGGTTCATGATAATCAAATAGAAAAGGCACTCAGAGATCTCAAAAAGAAATTGACCAAGGAAGGTTTTTTTTCGGAGATCAAAGAGCGACGGTTTTATGACAAACCGTCTGTTCAGAAGAAGAAGAAACGCGCAAAGGCCGCCAAGAGGCGCCGTAAGAGAATGAGAAGGGTGTATTAGAACATTCCTGAATCCCCCTCAACAGGCTCCAATGGTTCAAAGGGGTGTGTGCCCTTACCCCCTGGTTTTTCAAGTGAATAGGCAGATTTTTTCTTGACAAAAAGGGGGATCCCATAGGTAAATACGCACGCAAGACCCTAGGTCTATACTATTAAGGCCCGTTAACCTCAAAATCTGCAAGAGGATGATCCTTATGCCAAATCAAACATCCCCCTCTAAGCAGTCTTCAAAGAACCGAAGGCTCTTCTTTCTCTGGGACTTTCTTGTCTCCTTCTACGCGGAGGTGATCACCTATCCCCTGCGGAGTGGATTGGTCTATTTTCTGGCCGGTCTTGTCCCCGCCTTGATCATAGGCTGGATTCTCTTTCCATTGGTCCTCTATTCTGCTCAGCCGCAGCCCATCAATTTCAGCCACGCCCTGCACACAGATCCTGACATCATTGAAGGGGATACAGAGCTTGAGACTTGCCTCTACTGTCACACCTTTCGGGGTGACGGGACCTTTGCCGGACTGCCAAAACTGGAAGGGTGCATGGAATGTCACGATGATCCGGAATCTCCCATGGGGGAAAACCCTGAAGAGGAGAAATTCTTGACTGAATATGTGGCCAATGAAAAGGAAATCCCATGGCTGGTCTATTCCAGACAGCCCGATTGCGTCTACTTTTCCCATGTCGCCCATGTGATGATGGGGGAGATCGCATGCAAGACCTGTCACGGGGATCATGGAAAGAGTGACGGGCTTCGTGCGTATAAGAAGAACCGTCTGACCGGGTATAGCATCGATATATATGGTAAGAATATCGCGGGGTTTAAGAAAAACCCATGGGACGGTATGAAGATGGATGACTGTGCGGATTGTCACACAAAATCAGGCGTTCCAGAGAAAAATGCCTGCTTTATCTGTCATAAATGAGGAAAAGACCATGGCATTCAACATAAAAAACATAATGGAGAAAATCGAATTCAACCGAAGGAACTTCGTTAAACTCATGGTCGGTGGAGTGGCAGGAATCCATCTAACGCCTTTGCCCTGGAAGCTGATGGACGACATCGCCATCTGGACGCAGAACTGGCCATGGGTACCCGTTCCGCCTGTGGGTGAGTTCTCCCATGTAAATTCCGTGTGCCGGCTTTGTCCCGGAGCTTGCGGCATTGAGGTACGCAAGGTGGACAACCACCCGGTCAAGATCGAGGGCCGGACCGATTATCCGGTCAATCCCGGGGGGATCTGTCCTTTGGGGGCAGGAGGCCTTCAGCTTCTCTACAACGAAAATAACCGGTTTACCGGCCCCATGAAGCGCATCGGCCCAAGAGGGTCCGGCGTCTTTAAGAGTCTCTCCTGGGAGGAGGCCCTCAAAGAACTCTCCGACCGATTGATGGGTTTGAGACAAGAGAATAGACCAGAGGCCCTGGCCGCTGTGGATGGTTATCCCGTAGGCTCCTCCATGGCCCTCCTGATCCAGCGGTTGCTCAAGACCGTGGGAAGTTCCAATTATGTAAGAATCCCCTCGGCGACAGAGACCTTTGAAATGGCCAATAGCGTGATGATGGGCAACATGGGCCCTGTGGCCTATGACCTGGAAAACGCCGACTTTGTCTTGAGTTTTGGCGCTGGTCTCATAGAAGGCTGGGGATCACCAGGCCGGATGATCCATGCCTGGGGGATCTGGCGGGGTGCCCCGCTCAAAGGAAAGACCAGGATCGTGCAAATAGAATCCAGGGCCTCCAACACGGCTTCCAAGGCGGATCAATGGATGGCCCCTCTACCGGGAACCGAGGCAGCCCTCGCCCTTGGGATGGCCCATGTGATCATCAAGCAGGGTCTCTATGATACCCAGTTCGTCCAGAATCACACCTTTGGTTTTGAAGGCTGGACATCGGCCGATGGTCAGGATCACCAAGGGTTTAAGGACATAGTGCTGGAAAAATATTCACCCAGAGAAGTTGCGGAGATCACAGGAGTAGAGGCAAGAAAGATTTTCTCTCTTGCAAAGGCCTTTGCCCAAGCCAAGGCGCCCGTCGCGGTGTGTGGGAAGGGAAAAGGGACGCTGAACGGAAGTCTGCTGGAATTTATGGCGATTCAGAGTTTGAACGCCTTAAAGGGCAGAATCAACAGACCAGGCGGTGTCCTTGTCCTTGATCCCCTCCCCTTGAGTCCTTGGCCGGAGCCGGACGCTATCGCTCAGACGGGTCTGGGAAAAAACCGTCTGGATCAGGCAGGAACAGGTAAATATCCCTTCAGCCGATCCCTGATCAATCACTTCACAGGGGCGGTTCTTGAGGGTCAGAGCTCTCCGGTAGACACCCTCCTCGTCTTTTCAGGGAATCCGGCCTACACCCTTCCTGATGGCGGCAGCTTCAACCATGCCCTGAAAAAGATCCCTTATATCGTGAGTTTTACGCCCTATCGGGATGAGACCGCCTTAATGGCCGATCTGATCCTGCCGGATCATACTTACCTGGAAAAGATGGATGACACGGTCTTCCCCCCTGGTCTTCAATATCCCCTTTATGCCCTCTCACGACCGGTGGTAGACCCCCTTTATGACACCCGGCACTCCGGAGATGTCATCATCCAGGTGGCCAAGGCCCTGGGAGGATCCGTGCGTTCAGCCTTTCCGTGGAAGAACTTTGAGGCGTCGGTCAAGGCACGGGTCCAGGGATTGTTTGACTTCGAAGAGGGCGGATTGACAAGCTACGACCAATCCCGGCCCATATGGAAGGAAGCTGCGACGTCGGGAGAGATCAAAAAGGATTATACATCCTTTGACAAGATGTGGAGCAAAATCAAGTCTTCAGGCTTTTGGTATCGTCCTCCACGTCTTCAAGGCCAAGATATTCCCTTTCAGACTCCCACGGGTAAATTCGAGTTCTTCAGCTCTGAAATAGAGCTGGCCGTGAAAAGGCTGGTCGAGGAGTCCGGAGGCTCATCAGAGTCGGCCTTGAAGGAAATGGGGATCACAGTCAAAGGAGATGAGGCCTTCATCCCCCATTACGAGGCGCCTGACGCAGGTGGTAATAAAGAGACATATCCCCTGTGTATGATGCCGTACGAACTGATCAACCTCTCCAGCGGCTGGGTGCCCAATCCCCCTTACTTGAAGAAGACCCTCTTTGACAATCAATTGAGGAAAGATGAGTCTTTTGCAGAAATCAACCCGGAGACGGCAGCCGAATACGGGCTGATGCAGGGGGACCGAATCATTGTTGAATCACCCCAGGGAGAGCTTAGGGTCCGAGTCAGTCTCTTTGACGGGGCTATGCCCGGAGTGGTCTTTATGCCGATGGGATTTGGTCATACGGCCTATGATGCCTATCAAAAGGGTCAAGGGGTCAATCCCAACCAGATTATAGAGAAAGGAAGAGACCCCTTGAGCGGAGAGGCGGTCTGGTGGAAGACGCGCGTGCGAATCAGGAAAGTGTAATTTATTACACGGTCGTTATTCTTTTAGGTGGAGTAGATTATGGCAAAGGGGCATGAACAAGGGAAATATAAGTATGGAATGGTCATTGATCTGGACAAGTGTACCGGGTGTGGGACCTGTATGGTCGCCTGTGCCTCTGAAAACAATGTGACCGTGCGGACCGATGAAACGGATAAGGAACGGAGTATCTCTTGGATGCAGCTTTTTAAAATCACCAACGGCAAAGCGTTCCCCGAAACCGAAGTCAGCTATTTCCCAAGACCCTGCATGCACTGCGGCCATCACTCTCCCTGTGTCTCCGTATGTCCCGCCACTGCGACGGACATGGATCCGGAGACGGGGATCGTCAGTCAGATTTATACCCGCTGCATAGGATGCAGGTACTGTCAGGCTGCCTGTCCCTATCATGCCAGGTATTTTAACTGGTGGGACGGCTACAGCCTAATCAAGCCCTTTTCCGAGGGCATGGAGCGTGGGCTTTCCCCCGAGGTCTCGCCCCGCATGCGGGGAGTGGTAGAAAAATGCACTTTCTGTCACCATCGTCTAATGAGGGCAAAGACCAAGGCCTATGGCGAAGGCCGCAGGGAGCTTGAGGAAGGGGAATACATCACCGCCTGTACGGAGGTCTGCCCGGCTCAGGCCATTACCTTTGGAGACTTGAAGAATCCCGACCATAAGGTGTCAAAATTAAGCAAGAGCCCGAATGCCTTTAGGCTCCTGGAACGGTTGGGAACGGAACCCAAAGTCTATTATCTCTCTACCAAGGACTGGGTCAAGAGACTGGCGGACAATTATCGACCTGAAGATCTAGATCCCGTCAAAGATTTGACGGACTAATGAGCTGAAGACCGAATAGGCTCGGCTCCGAAAACCTTCTGTCATTCCGGGCTTGACCCGGAATCCAGCATATCTGAAACGCGCTAATACACTGGATTCCCCCTTATCAAATATGGGGAGTCCGGCATGATGCAAAGAAGAAGAATACATCCTGAGACCTTTGAAAAATTCCCTATTTTGTTCAAGGTCAAGACGGGTGAGGATTCTAACCGCAGGAATACCTTGTAGTATTTCGAGGATTAGAATTCGAGCCCAACGATGAGATTGGGCAAAAGGGAGTGTTTTTCAAATGTCTCAGTAAGGAGGATGAGGAAATGGATGAAGCATTGATTCCGGAAGGGGTAAAGAGGTGCTCCGCTAAGACCTTCTTTCTCTGGACATTACCCTGGTTGGCGCTCCTGGCCTGGGGAGGCCTGTCAGCAGTTCTCGTCCTTCTGTTGGCTCTGAATCAGACCAATATGAGCAATATCTTTGCCTTTGCCCTCTGGATCGTGTTCGATCTCTCCGTGATTGCCTTGGGCGCAGGCGCCTTTTTCACGGGATTTCTCACCTATATAATTGGAAAGAAGGAATTAAAGGATATTATCAACGCTGCCGTGATCATCGGTTTTATCTGCTACTCAGGCGCCGTGGCCATGCTGGGGATTGATATCGGGCAGCCCATCCGAGGATGGTTCATCTTCTGGCATGCCAATGTCCATTCCATGTTGACCGAAGTCTCTTTCTGCATCACCTGTTATCTCGGTGTCCTGGCCGTAGAATATGTCCCTATCATCCTGGAAAACAGGAAGCTGGACGAGATCAAGGAGTTCCGCGTCTTCGGCCATAACCTACACCACATCATGGGGGTCTTTGCCGCCACCGGCACTTTCCTCTCGTTTTTTCACCAAGGCTCTTTGGGCGGGATGTTCGGCGTGATGTATGCCCGACCCTTTGCGGAACGGTGGGATTTTTACGTCTGGCCCACGACCTTCTTCCTCTTCGTCTTCTCCGCCATCGCCTCAGGACCTGCCTTCACCATCTTGTGCGCCAAATTAACCGAGGCCATTACCGGAAAGAAACTGGTTCCCAAGGCTGCCATTCAGCTCCTGGCCAAGATCTGCGGCTGGCTACTCACCGGTTATATCGTCCTGAAAATCGCCGACACCCTGGTCTGGGCCTTTGATATCGCGCCCAGGGCCGGTCTGAATCTATTTGATTTCTACAAAGAAGGACCATACGGAATCTGGTTGCTGGTCATGGAAATCATCATCTGCGGGATTCTGCCGGCCATCATTCTCATGACGCACAAGTACAGGGAAAACGAGAGGGGACTCATCATCGGCTGCCTGCTCAGCTGCACGGGAATTGTCATAAACCGCTTTGTCTTTACCGTCGTCACCCTGGCCATCCCGGTCATGCCTTTTGATAGGTTCTGGAGCTATCTGCCCACCTGGCAGGAATGGGGGATTGCCATGGCGGTCATTGGTTACGGGTTTCTCCTCTTCTCCCTCTCTTACAGATATCTCCCCCTGTTTCCCAAAGAGAAAGAGCTGAACCCCGTAAACAACTAATCAAGGAATGAGCTCTTATCAAGGAGAAAAAGAATGACTCCTCTATCATTTGAATGGAAATGGATTGCCGATTACTTCATTTTCATGGGTTTTCTATACCTTGCCCTCACCATTGTCGGTTGCGGGATCGTTTATTGTTTGATCAAGACCTGGCTGGATCTTCACTACGATGAAGGATCGACTGAAGTCCCCGCTGAAATGGCCTACCGCTCGAGATATTCAGAGTACTAAACACACCATGATTCTAAATCAGAGAATCCGCGCCGTCGTTTTTGACTGCGACGGCGTGATGTTCGACTCCCGTCAGGCCAATATCCATTACTACAACCACATGCTTCGTCATTTCGGCCTTCCACCCATGACAGGCGCGGCCGTGGACTTTGTCCACTCCCATACGGCCGATGAATCGATTCAGCATATCTTTCAGGGAACACCCTATAAAGATGAGGCCCTGGTCTACAGGTGGGAGGTGGATTACACCCCCTTCATTCAAGACATGATCATGGAACCGGGACTCAAGGAACTGCTGGAATGGGCAAAGCCCCGGTTTGGTCTGGCCGTGGCCACCAATCGAAGCAACACCATCGGAGAGGTGCTGAAGACCCATGACCTCACGGGGTTTTTTAACTTGGTCGTCTCTTCCCTGGACGTGGAGCAATCCAAACCCCACCCCGAATCCCTCTTCAAGATCCTGGATTTTTTTCAAGTCGGCCCGGAGCGCATACTCTATGTGGGGGACTCTGCCGTGGATGAAGAGACGGCCCGGAGGGCGGGGGTACCCTTCATCGCCTATAGGAATAAAGCCTTGAAGGCCTACCGGCATGTAGGAAACATGGCAGAGATCAAAGACCTTTTTTGACCTTTCTATTCGTGAGGGATGATCTTGCATCTTCCCTTTCAGGAGGTCGAAACCTTTGAAAAATGTTCAATTTTGATCAAGGTCAAGAAACGCGAAAATCTTAGCCCTCCCGATTTTCATCGGGATAGCCAGGAATACATTGTAGTATTTCGAGGATTAATTTTTGAGCGTGACGCTGCTTGTCCCGTCATCTTGTCCCGCCATAGCCTTGGGCGACGGCGGAAGATTGAGCAAAAGGGAACGATTTTCAAAGGTCTCGAGGTCGGCATAAATGAGCCCCCTGCAGTCTTTGCTGCAGGGGGCTTTGAGGTGTTTATTGAGGATGCGGCTTAAGGATTGTACGGAGAATCAGCTAGGCTTTCTTCCTCACCCTTCGCCCAAGGCAACTTAAATATTTGCTTGACCTGGTTCTCTGTCCCGGACACAACGGTACTGGCCGTGACTTCAACCTTAATCCAGGCCGCGGAGGATTTGAGGTAGACCAGATCAAACTCGCCCACTCCGTTCGCGTCGGTGACCACAGTGGCTGGCACCGTTCCTGCCGCCGATAGGGGGGGCGTAAGTTGACCGTCACCAAATCCCGGATCCGGTCCACCGAGCCAACCGTCTTCATCCCAGATGGTATACACACCAGGGGGCTCCTCGTCCAGAATCAAATTCCTGTATGCCTCTTCGCCAGGATACCTATCATCCTCATTGTCATAGAAATCATATGTGGGGACCGGACAATCATAGGGTAGCCATTCATCTCCGATCTTCACCCAACATCCAGTCGCATACTGTAGGGGCCAGAGATTCAAGGTGACAATAGCACCGGACACGGGATTTCCGTTGGAGTCAGATACCAGGACAGACATGGGAAGGCTGTATGCCGTGTCATTATTGATGGAAGTAATCGTGGTAGATTGACCGATGACAACAGATCCACCGGTTCCCCCGATGATGATCTGAAGGGAATCCGTGATCGTGGGATCATCGACGACTGTGGCGATCACCGTCACTCCTTGTGAATTAGAACTCAGAGAGCCGGAGGTGAATGTGGCCTCCGCAATACCAAAGGAGTCCGTATATGCAACAGGCGGGGCGACGAATTCACCTCCTCCTGTGGTGGTGGTGTCATCGAGAGAGAAGGCCACTGCGGCGCCGCCTACAACTTGACCCCCTGCGTTCTTTACGGTTGCGGTAAGACTAACGGAGTTACTGACCCCCCCTGTGCTGGGGGCCAACACCGTGGCACTGGCCTGGAGTGAAATATTAGCCGCCTCGCTGGAGGGGGCGGAAAAAAGAATGGTCAATGAATCCGAGGTCAAAGGATCAATCGCATCTGAGACCATGATGTTCGCCGTCCCAGCTGAAGTCGACCTGAGGACGGCAGAAGCCGTAGTTCCCCCCCCCGAGACGGCTACAACCTTCTGACTAGTCCCATTCCAACCCCCTAGGGTCGTGGCGAATTGCACAAAGTCTGTTGGGGCCGGGGCGTTCACGGTCACCGTGACGTCAACCCCCGTATTTGCACTATGAGGATCATCTGTGGGATCAATAATCGTGAAGACATTCCCCACGGCCCCCACGGAATAATTTTGTGTTCCTGTTGCCCCCAAGCCCGATGCCTGAACCGTGACGTCACCCGCACTGATGGCCGTGACGGTCACCTGGAGCTGGCCGGTGACATTGGTCGTCCCCGTGGCCGGGGAGACGCTGACAATGCCTGACGGACTTGACGTGATCGTGATATCCGCATTGTAGATAGGAACAGAACCGGCATCCCTCGCCGTAATCGTCAGGGTAGCCTGGTTGTTTCCCCCGATTTCAAGATTCGTGGCGTCCGTTACGAGAGTGAGGGTCGTCCCTGTCACCTGAACAGGGATCTGGGCTGAAGGCAGTCCCGGCACCGTTGCGGTAATGGTCACCACCCGGTTGCTTCGGTCCGTCGTGCCCGAGGAGAAACTGACTATGGCTTCTCCATTGACATCCGTATCACAGGACGGTGCACTAAGCTGCCCGCCGTTCGAAGTGAATGTTACCGTGATCCCCTCTACAACCGCGAAGTTGGCATCCAGAACCGTGGCCGTAATGGTTGAACTGTCCGAGTTATCCGACTGTACCGTGGCCTGGGATAGGCCCAATGAGAGGCTCGCCGGTGTAGCCGTGTATTCAACCGCGATCGTTCCGGAGACGCCCTCTGCTTCCGCCCGAATGATGGCGGTCCCCGTTATGGTCCCGCTGGTAAGGACGGCCGTGGCCGTACCGTTTGTTGTCGTGTCTGAGGGGGTGATACTCCCCCCACCCGAGGTGATGGAAAAGTACACAACCATGCCGTCAGCGGCCTTTCCCCCTCCAGAAACGGTGACCGTGGCTGTGATAGTGGACTGGCTTGACCCGTCAGCCGGGAGGCCGGTGGGATTGGCGGTGAGTGTGATACCGGTGACCGTCGGTCTGGTTATGGTGATCGTTCGTATACCTTGTACGCCATTGGTGGTCAGGACCGTGATGGTATCATGGCCGCTGGCAGGAATAGTACTAGGGGCCGTATAGCTGACGCTGGCTATGCCTCCAGAAGTCGTTGCCAACAACGGAGACACAGTGCCAAATTGCGCAGTGAACGTAAGGGTTTCTCCATTTGCCACGGGATTGTCGTATTGATCGTAGACGATCACTTCGATGCTGCTCGTGCCCTTGATCTGTACTGTTGCCGGTATGGCGAGGACGGTGAGTCGGAAAGGCGGTCCGGGCACAAAATTGACGGTTACCGTATCATTCACACCGCCTGCCGTCGCTCTCACCTCGGCAAACCCCAAATTAGTCGGACTTCTCAAACTGACCGTGGCCACCCCATTGACGGTGGTGGCCGTGGGGGATGAGAGTGTCCCCGCGGTGGAGGTGAAACTCACGATAATTCCGTCCCTTACATTGACCCCACTGAGGTCCTTTATAGTGGCGGAGATCGTGGTTTGGGAAATGCCGTCCGCCACAATTTCGGAACTCCCGGCACTCACGCTCACAGAGCCTACGGTTTGATCGATCAATATGATGTTAACCGTGGCCGTCGTCCCGTTGGCGGCCTCGGCCCTCACGGTTTCAGTAAGGGCCGTAAAGGAGGCCGTGTAGGTCACTGTGGCGACCCCATTAATAGTGGTGGCCGTATTGGCCGAAAGCGTCCCCGTTCCTGTGACAACTGTAAAACTGATGGACTTACCGTCCGCAACCAGATTGCCGTTGGCATCGGTTACCGTGGCCCGGATGGTGCTCGTACTATACCCGTCCGCCGTCAGATTACTGGGAGTGGCCGTTAAGGAGATGTTCCCAACGTCTCCGGGGACAAAGATCACCGTAGTATCACCCGAGACAAATGCCGTAGTCGCCGTAATGGTAGCGGTTCCCACAAGGGTGGAACTGGTCAGGGTCACCGTGGCCTGCCCATTGGTGGTGGTGGCACTGTCGGCAGAAAGAGTACCTAAATCAGTGCTGAAAAAGACCGTTGTCCCATCCGGCATGTTGTGATTGTTGGTGTCCTTTACCGTGGCAGAAATCTCGGTCTGGGATACGCCGTCAGCCAAAAGCTGAGGACTTCCCGAGATGACCTCGATAGAGCCCACCACCTGTACGGTGAATTCCACATCAAACGTCTGGGTGATATTGTTGGACTTGACAGTCACTCTCGCGGTCCCCGCCGTGGTACCGGAAATCAAGGAGACGGTGACGGTCCCGCTCTCATTTGGCGTTGAAGTAGAATAGGTTGTGCTCTCATTGGGAAATGTTCCAAGCGTGGTGGAAAA
Organism: uncultured Desulfobacteraceae bacterium; assembly: GCA_964520425.1. Classification (GTDB taxonomy): domain Bacteria; phylum Desulfobacterota; class DSM-4660; order Desulfatiglandales; family HGW-15; genus JAFGFY01. The sequence continues at coordinate 9,873 of CAZFMX010000047.1, read as the reverse complement.
TTCGACAGTCGTCCCCCTATCCACCGCCGCTCCGGTGCTGTCTCTGAGAGTCGCCGTAATGGCCAGAGAGGCTTGACCGTTTGCGGGAATACTGTTAGGGCTGACAGAGAGTGTAATAGTGGCCGTATCTCCAGGAGCGGTCCCCCCTCCATTGCCTGAGCCGCCCCCGCATGAGACAGAGAGAAGAGAGACACAAACCAAAAGAATCGTGATGAGGTTAAATTGACTACATTTTGTTTTCATCCAAGGTTCTCCTAAAATTTAGGTATTCCAAATCACCCTACACTGGGTCATGTCACACGAATCCCTATTCCATACTCCGCATCAACTCTTTCGCCTCACGGCCATAGCGCCCATCCGGATCAATCTCCAGGACCATCTTCAATTCCTCGGCCGCCTCATCATGGCGCTCAAGTATGATATAGAGTTGTGCCAGCTTCAAACGGGATCCCGGATATTCGGGCGCGGAAGCAATCGATTTCTTGTAGCTCTCTACAGCTTGCTGATATTCTCCCTTATTGTAATAGGCCTCTCCCATGTTTTCGTAGGCAAAGTATGGGGTCTTGTACATAAGATTGCTTGCGGCCTTCTGGAAACATAAAATGGCCTGATCCCACTCCCTGAGTAAGAAATAGACCGCACCCAGATTGTTTTGGGCCTCTGAAAAGTCCGGATTCAGCTCCAAGGCCCTTTTGAAATGTTTTATAGAGAGATCATATACCTCCAAACCCTTGTACACCAATCCCAACTCATTATGGATCTCCGCATTATTCGGGGCCAGCGTTTCCGCCTGCTGCAACTTCTCCAGCGCCAACCTCAGATCTCCCTTGCTGTAAAAGGCAGCCCCGAGATCCCGCAATGCCTCGACCTTCTTCTCGGCATTCATGCTATCGGTCGCGCAACCGACGCAGGCGACAAACAACGAGAGAAACACGCAGATAACGAGGTCTTTGAATCCGATCATAGCAGAGAATATCTTTATCTCTTTTTGTCTCAGCCTAAATCGCTGGCCTCCCCTGGGCCTGTCCCGGAGGAGGAAGTACCGTAGGGGTAATGAATATCAACAGCTCTGACTTTGAAACGACATTAGACTTGGCCTTGAACGCCCAACCCACCACAGGGATGTCTTTGAGGACCGGAATCCCGGATGTCTCTTCGCTCCTATCCTCTTTGTAGATTCCCCCGATGACAATGGTCTCACCGCTTGCGACCATCAATTTCGTGGAGAGATCCTTGCCGCTCTTTCTCGCTTCTCCCGCGGTCTCGTCTTTGACCGTCACTTCCATGGTTACAAAATTATTGTAGCTTACCGTGGATGTCACCTCCAAAGAGAGTTCTGCTTTGACCTCTTTGTGCTCCACATTCTCCGCAGCAGCAAGATAAAAGGTCGTCCCCCTGGCGATGGTTGCACTCTCGCCGTTGCTTGCAATGACCTTTGGTGCGGAGATGACCTTGGCTGTCCCTTCTGTCTCGGCATAGGCCAGATAGGCATCCAAAGAAAAGGTCCCCAGGCCCTGATTGGTCAATCTGGCCAGGGAGAACCCCATGTTAGAGGCCCAACCTTGAGGTGCGTTTGAGGAGACCATCCCGCCCAACACCAGGTCGCTGTTTGAACGATAGCCCCTTGGATCAAACTCCCAGTTCGTGCCTTCATCTTTTTGCCACAATCTGGTGGAGGTCCATTCCACACCCACATCGCGACCAAAGTTTGTCTCCGCATCCACGATACGGGCCTCAATCATGATCTGCTTGACAGGTGTGTCAAATTGTTTGACAACCTCCTTCGCTTCTTCAATGCTCTCCGCAATATCCTTAATGATAATAGTATTTGTCCGAGCGTCTGTGCTGATGCTCCCACGATCACTCAGAACAATATGCTCTTTGATATCATCTACCATGGCAAAATCCATGGGTATATACTCCGTGATCAGGGGCGCCAATTCCTTTTCCTTTTCCCTCTCCTCAATGATCCTTCTCCTCTCGGCATCTATTTTTGCTATCTGCTCCTGTTCTTTTCTCTTTTCCTCTGCCTCGATCTGACTCATTTTTGCGGCCGTGGTAATCATGAGGATGTTGGGGGCAATCTGTCTCTTGGCCAAATTATTGCTTAAAAGGATGATATCCAGGACCTGGTCCCAGGGGATATTATGGACGTTTAAGTTGACCCTTTCACCCGCAATAGCCGGATCCGATATGATGTTTAGTTCCGTCACTTCGTTCATCATACGCAGGACATTGGTGACCTCGGCATCCGCCAACTCAAAAGTCATGGGCTCACCAGTGTAGATCTTTGGCAGGGATTGGGGGGTTGTGCCGGAAGTGAGTGTTGAGGTCCTGGTTGTCGGTAACATCTCCATGGAGGATAGCGGGACCGGCGCTTCCGTTATTGATGTCTCTCGCGATGAGTCTACCGCTGCCCGCACCTGAGTCGTTTCAGTCTCCTGCATCGGCGTGAGGCTCTTGAAGGGTGGCTTTACATCAGTCGGCTCAAAATCCACACTGATCCCGGCGACCGTCCGTTTTACATGAAACGGAACCATATCTCTGAGAGAAATGTCCAAAACCACCTGACTATCCATCATTGAAGCCTTGACGCGATCTACAGCTCCTTCAAAAAATTGAGAATCAAGTCGCCTCATGAGCAGAGGAGGGATTGTACTTTTTTCGAGGGTCAATTCAAGCGCCTTAGACCCTTTTTGATGCATTTCATAGTCCGCTTTCTTATCTGTCGTCACCACCAGGAGAGACCTGCCACCATCAAGCATCATGTAATCCACACCTAGAATCTGATTCAGACTGTTGGTTTTATCCGGGTCAAAGAAGATCCTCGGTTCAGTTGGATCGCCTTGAGGAGACTCCGGGGTTTCGTTGATCTTTGACACTTCGGCGACCCTGGAGGGTTCCCTGGGCCTAAGCGTTAAGGTGATGATGGGCCCTTGATCAACCATCTCGTAGTCAACATCCCTGGCCAGACTCACCACCATTCGTGTGGTCAGTGTCTGGGTGGCGCCCGGTTCCAGACGAATCTCCCTAATATTTTCGTCATCCGGCTCCGTGGTCTTTTGGAGAGCACTCCCGAGTTTCCCCGGGATATCGACAATCACCCTGGGTGGATCAATCAGTTTAAAGGCCGTATACGGTGTGGGTTTTGAATTCACGATCTCTACCACAGTACCGTCTACGGACGGCCGCACTCTCAAAGACTCTATAATAGAGGACTCGGACTCCTCTGTGACGGCTTGTTGAGTCTTGGGTGTAGCACACGCACCGAAGAACAACACCCCTGCACTCAAATAAATAGATAGAGAAGATATGACCTTTTTGCAAAGGTTGGCTTTATTCCCCATGAATGATCTCCCTAGAAGTTGATTCTTTATACTCACAATGATCAAATATATCGTCTCAAGCCCACTCGCGGGCCGGGACATAATGATCTGATTACATAGGGGATGGTAATCTCTTGGTCTGATCTCTGTATTTTATGTTTCCCCTGAAGTCCCTATATTCTTCCCTGATAATAACCTCTTTTTCCCTGATCTCGTGGACAACTCCTCCCTCTGTCCCGATGAATGTGCCTTTCTTGATCACATGACCCAGACCCTTTGAATCTCGAACCAAGGCCCAACTCTCCTTATCACTGGTAACGATCACGGTTAGTTGAAGCTGGGACAGTTCCACGGTTTCCAGGTAAGTCCTCGGTTTTCTCCTCTTCAACTCCTCCATCTCTTCTTGAATAGCAATAAAGGATTTGAATGGGTCGGTCTTACCTGTAGGGTCGTAGATATAGTCCTCTTTCCCTTCACTTGCAGACTTCTCAGAATCTGTTTTTACGGCAACATCCAAAACCTTTTCTCCGGTCTCTTGCTGATCAACGACCTCTTGTGCGGCCTGGGCATTAGCACAGGCAAAAAGGAAACAAACAAACAGGAGAATAAGGCTATTTCTTTTTTTTCTTTTTGGTCTCGGTCTCGGTGACATCCGTTTCGCCTTTAAATCGATAAGTTACTGCATCACATGTGGTGATTAATTCGGTAGAGCCCGCCTTAATAGGCCTCATGGATACGTTCAGTATGTTGACGATTCGTTCCATGCGTCCCACCTTATCAAAAAACACCGCAACATTATGGTAGGGCCCGCTTACTTCCAGTGAGACCGGAATTTCCATATAGAAATCTTTCGGCCTATCCTGTTGAAGCTTAACATGACGAATATCCAGGGATGCCTCAGAACCCAATCTGCTAAGGGTCGTCAACAGACTCGGAATCTCCTTGTTGTCAGGTAGAAGTTTGAGGGCCTCTGTATATTGAGCATCGACCTGGGCATACTCTTTTTCAAGCGCTTCACGCCTCTTGGCCCTGACCTTGGCCTGATTCAACTTCATCCCTAATTGAGCAATCTCTTCTTCCGTCTTATTGATTTCCTCCACTTTGGGAAGATATAGAAAGTAGACAAAAGCGACAACCAACAAGAGGATCGTTCCGCAAAAAATGACGATCCTGATGGGCATCTTTATCTTTTCTACTTGTTCAAAAAAGGCTGTGGTATCCATTTGTCAACGATTCTCTTTTCTTCTTCACCCTATTTTTTCTTCACCTTCTTTACTTCGGGTTCTGGCTCTTTGTGCGCATAGGTAATACACTCCAAAGAGAAATCAAAAACATTCAATTTATATTCAGGAATAGATCTCGCTTTTGTTTCCTTCATATCCACGCTTGTAATCAGGTCAGCCGCCGCCAACCTCGTCATAAAAACAGAGAATGTTTCATTGTCCATTGCGGTCCCTGCCAGGGTGAGTTTACCGTCTTTTTCAACAAACGAGGAAAGCCATAGCTTGTCTTTGGGCACTGCTTCCGCAACTTGATCGAGGAGATGCACCGGTCCTGTCTTCTTCTTTTCAAGGTCCTGGATCACATCCAACTTTTTTCTTATCTCGGCAATCTTCTTCTCTAATTCGTCGATCCTTTTGATCGTGTCCGCTAATGTAGCCAATTCTGCTTCTATACCCTGCTTTTCTTCTTTTAACGATCTCAATTCGCCGCTTATATGTATAAACACATATAACATGATAACCACAACAAGCACCACGCCACCGACGTAGTAGCTGACCTGTCGTCTAATATTCTCTTTCTTTCTAGCGGCCCTGAAAGGCAGGAGGTTTATTCTAATCATTTGTCCCCTATACTCCTCAATCCCAAGCCCACTGCTACTGCAGCCTGGGGAGCCATATAACTTAAGTACTTAGGATCAAAGACTCTTTCATTGACTTGGAGGCCCGAAAAAGGATTTAACTCCTCTACTGTAATTTCCGTTTCCATTTCCAGATACTCTCGGAAACCGGGTATCCTGCAAGACCCCCCCGTCAAAAAGATCTTGTCAATGGTTTCATCGGGATAGGTTGTCCCTAAAAAGTCAAGAGCTCGTTTGATTTCCTGTACCCAACCCGATATCACAGAGGTGAAGATGTCTTCCAGGGTCTCTCTCTCTTTGTCCACTTTGGTCCCACCCAGTTTGATTCGATCTGCTTCCTCATAGCTGACATCGAGCCTTGACATGATGGCTTCTGTAATCTGCGAACCGCCATAGGAAGAATCCCTAGTAAAGATAGAGATGCCGTTTTTTACGGTGTTTATCCCTAACTCCTCCGCCCCCACATTGACAATGGCATAACATCCAGAAATCTCTCCTTCCCCTGAAGCCATCTCAAAGGCGTTCTGTGCAGAAAAGGCATCCACGTCAAGTACGACCGGATTGAGACCGGAGAGCTGCAGGAGACTGACGTAGTCATCCACGATATCCTTCTTTGCAGCCACGAGCATCACATCCATGAGCCCTGCCATCTCTCCCTCATCCCCATCGGGGCTCCCAGTTCCCAGAGCGGTCAAGACCTCATAATCAAGATTCACGTCACTGATATCAAACGGGATATATTGCTCGGCCTCTTCATTAATCGTATATTCCAGTTCCGCTTCCCCTCTTCTGGAAATCGTTATCTTTTTCACTATAACCGAATAACCTGAAATCGAGGCTGCCACGTTTTTATTTTTTATTTTCAACTGCTTATAGAGTTCTTTTATAGCGGAGGAGACGATTTCCATCTCCTTAATGGATCCTTCTACGATAGCATTCTGCGGCAATCCAATGATTCCAAAATTTTTGAGAATCCGACCCTTCTTGCTGTCGTCTATTTCCACCAGCTTGATGGAATGGGTCCCAATGTCCAAACCTATTAGCTGATTTTTATTAGGTATAGGCATAGTCGAGCCCTCTTCTAGTCCTGAGGGAAAATCTTGTCTTTGTCGGAGAGATGATAACCGAGAGCCAGAATAATCTTCCGTTTCGTTTCCATACGACAGCTCTTTCCTTTCTCTATCCTGTCGATGGTGAGTGGTGAAACCCCCGCTTTTCTGGCCAATTCCGCTTTACTCATGAGGAGTTGTTCTCGAATCTCTTTCACTATATTATACACCGACTCGTCCTCCGCATACGCGTGATGTTAGAACTATTTCATTTCAATTTCTAAGTGCTTATCATATATATATATGGTTATATTTGTCAAGAAATCTCTTATAAATTAATAAAAATGTACATAATTTGTGTATATATAGTGTACAAAAACAAAAAATGACACTATATGTTGATTCCATATTCTCACCCTGTCCCCATACACAAAGCCGCGCTCTCCCCCGGACAAGTCTCACGGAAACAGGCCCAAAACCCACCATCAAATCTGTTGATGGGCAATGAAAATCAAGGATATAGGGCAATCCCTGGGCACCAGCAAGGTGTTAGATGCAAGGCGCCGAGGAGCGCCGACTGAGGTGTATAAACAATACGCCGCAAGGAGAAGCGACCGAAGGCAACACAGCGGATGACAGCGTGATGGTGGATTAGGGTGGCAGAAATCCCTTTACAAATGCCTTCATAAGAGATTAAATTCGACCGGAAATTGAGGCTGCTTCATCCATTTGAATGCGAGATCAATGAAGCAAAGAGGCAAGACCGGAGAGAATCTTGAAGGATCAAAAATCTACGGAGACTATTAAAAAAAAGAGTGCCTGGCGGGAATACGGAGAAGCTGCGGCTATCGCTGTTTTGCTGGCCCTGTTTATTAGAACATTCGTTGTCCAGGCCTTTAAGATCCCCTCTGGTTCCATGGAGCCGACCCTTTTGATCGGGGATCACATCTTCGTCAACAAATTCATTTACGGAATCAAGACCCCTTTCCTGCGAAAAACACTGATCCCCATCAAAACACCCTCACGGGGTGACATCATCGTCTTTATCTTTCCCAAGGATGAAAGCAAGGACTTCATAAAGCGTCTCATTGGCTTACCTGGAGAAAAGATAGAGATAAAGGGCAGGGAGATATTTATTGATGGGAAACGATTCGATGACCCGTATGGGGATTATGATGATTCATTCGAGGATTGGCGCAATCCCGGGAAAGCATGCTCCTATTGCATGACCACTGTGCCGGAGGATCATTATTTTGTCATGGGGGATAACCGAGATAACAGTGAGGACAGCAGATACTGGGGATTCGTCCCTGCTGATAACATCAAGGGAAAGGCATTCATCGTTTACTGGTCATGGCCACACTGGAAACGATTCCTCCACTTAGTGTATTGATCCCTAAGATCCCTCTCACCCAGGCATTTTCTGGCTCCTTCCCTTTTATCTTTCACACCTTCCTCAGTTCATTCTAAGACACGGAACACTCCTGTCGACCTCAAAAAGCTCTCTTAAAGCTTTGGAGCCACATTGTCTTTCTCCTATCGCCTGCGGATTATTTAGTTGACATCATGACATCATGCTGTTTATATTAAAAAATTTGTCAACTAAATACTGTGTTAGGTGAATAATATTTCAATCTGAAGGGAAATAGCATGCCAACAACAATGACCATTGAAGGAAATGAGGCGGCAGCCCACGTGGCCTATGCCATGAGTGAAGTGGCCGCCATCTACCCCATCACACCCTCAAGCTCTATGGGCGAGTACTGTGATGAATGGGCGGCCCATGGCCGGAAGAACATATTCGGTCAGACATTGCGTGTCCAGGAAATGCAATCCGAGGCGGGAGCAGCCGGCGCGGTTCATGGTGCCTTATCTGCCGGTGCGCTCTCCACCACGTTTACGGCCTCTCAAGGTCTGCTCCTCATGATTCCCAACATGTATAAGATCGCAGGGGAAATCATGCCCACAGTCTTTCATGTCTCAGCTCGAACCGTGGCCCCACATGCCCTGTCCATCTTTGGAGACCACTCCGACATAAACGCAGTGAAACAGACCGGCTTTTCCCTCCTTGCCTCAGCTTCCGTTCAAGAAGTGATGGATCTGGCCCTTGTAGCCCATCTTTCGAGTATCCGTACAAGCCTTCCCTTTGTCCACTTCTTTGATGGTTTCAGGACCTCCATGGAAATACAGAAGATCGAGGTCATTGAATATGAGGACATGGCAAAACTGGTGGATTGGGAAGCCATTGAAGATTTCCGTAGGCGTTGCATGAATCCAGAATATCCCCAACTCAGAGGGACGGCCCAAAATCCCGACATCTTTTTCCAAAACCGGGAGGCCGCCAGTCCCTTTTTTGCCAGAATCCCCTATATCGTCCAGGAGGAGATGAAGAAGGTCGGTACCCTGGTGGGCCGTCCGTATAACCTTTTCGATTATGTGGGCAACCCTGATGCGGAGAGGGTCATCATCTCCATGGCCTCCAGTTGTGACACCATTGAGGAGACCGTCAATTATCTCAATAGCTTGGGGGAAAGAGTCGGACTCATCAAGGTCCGGTTGTATCACCCCTTTTCAAAAGAACACTTTCTGAGGGCCCTCCCCTCCACGATCAAACGGATTGCCGTTCTCGACAGGCTGAAAACCCCGGGGTCTCTTGGAGAACCTCTCTATCAGGACGTTTGTACAATGTTTCAGCAAGAGGGCGAACACCCCGTGCTCGTGGGGGGTCGGTACGGGCTAAGCAGCAAAAACTTCACACCGACCATGGTCAAGGCCGTCTTTGATAATCTTCGCTCCTCTTCCCCCAAAAACCATTTCACCGTAGGGATTGTGGACGATGTATCCCACTCTTCCCTGGATATGGGTGAAGAAATCCATACATCTCCCGAGGGGACGGTGCGATGCAAGTTCTGGGGACTGGGTGCCGACGGGACGGTCGGGGCCAACAAGAACGCCATCAAGATTATCGGTGAAAATACGGACATGTTCGCGCAGGCCTATTTTGACTATGACGCCAAAAAATCGGGTGGTATCACCATGTCCCATCTGCGTTTTTCTCCACATAGGATCCAATCCCCTTATCTTCTGACCCAGTCGGATTTTGTGGCCTGTCACAATCCTTCGTTCGTCAGAGAGTATGAGATCCTGGAAGGCATCAAAGAGGGGGGCTCCTTTCTGCTCAATTCTCCCTGGAGCTTCAAAGACATGGAAACCGAGCTTCCTGATCTCATGAAGAGGACCATTGCCCACAAGAAATTGGCGTTTTACAATATTGATGCCGTGAAGATTGCCGCTGAATTGGGACTTGGAGGACGCATCAATATGATTATGCAGGCCGCCTTCTTCCATATCGCAAATGTGATCCCGCCGGAGGAAGCCTTCAAATACGTCAAAGAGGCCATCAAAAAGACCTACGGCAAAAAGGGCGACAAGGTCGTCCAGATGAATGTGGACGCCGTGGATAGGGCCGTCGGGGCGCTGAAGAAGATTAGGGTCCCAAAGGCCTGGATCATGGCCGGCCATGAGGCCTATGTGCAAGAGGATGAACCTGAATTCGTGACAAAGGTCATGAGACCCATGCTAGCCCAGCAGGGAAATAAGCTCCCTGTCAGTGCCTTTAGCCCGGACGGGATCTTTC
>CAZFMX010000046.1:0-25903 GCA_964520425.1 uncultured Desulfobacteraceae bacterium | reverse complement strand
ATTTCCCTGACATGGTCGTAAGTGGTTACCTGGTGTTTAACATCAAGACTCCGTTGTACCGGAATAGTCCGCATCTGTGAAACTCTCGTTGTTGCATATGCTCTTCCATAGCCCTGTGCCATATATTCTTCAAAATCAGCCCAGAATTGAGGTGTCGATTTCATTCCGTGCCATTCCGCTATTCCGATCAGCAAAGGCATGAAATGATAGTACTCGGTGCCGTTCTTTTCCATGATCCCGATTGAACCATTATCTACCATGCCGTCAAGCAAGCTCTTCACTTCTTCAACGGACATATCACTGCTTCCGGCCCTTTGGTGAATATCGGTGACAGACTGAGGTTCAAAGCTTAAGCTAAGAGCCAGGTCTGCCTGTTCCGGTGTGAACAGCTCTTTGAGAATTCGGATTTCTACTCCCGACTCTGTCGCCGGAAATCCTACGGCCTGTTTATCAAGGTGTTTCTGTAATTCGACGTAAACAGTATCTGTGGTTGTCATGAACATCCCTCCCTTTTCGTCATGTATTAATATCCATTCCCTCTTCATGTCTTTTTGATGTCATCACCCAAGCCTGCCTTTACTCTGGAGTGTATCAGCCACCTTCTTTAATCCCATGGCTTCAAGTGTGCCTCTCTTCGGCCAGCCGCTATCACCATTCCAACCTTCAAAATCATAGAATTTGGTTTTCCATTCCTCGAACCGATTCCTATCCAGGACCCTGCCTGTACAAGGGCCGAAGCTCCAGGCGCCATTCTCATAGACCGGCAGATAGTAAGGCTCTTTTGTGGGAACATTGTAGACATATCCGGCCAATTCTTCCATATCGCGGTGTCTCCCCTGCATCACCCATATCGCCCTATCCAGGTTCCATATCTTGCGTCCGATCTCGACCCCGTCGACAAAACTCAGGTTCTTCCCGGTCACGGCATTGAAAAACCTGGGTTCTCCTTCCGGTGTCGGTCCGGACTTGTCAGGGCTATTGGGGGTAAAAAAACGAGGCCAGACCCAATCACAGAAGAGGACGGACTCTAACCAGAATCGCGTGTAGTGCCTATGCCAGGCTATGGTTTTCACCCTATGGTCCGAATAGATTCCTGTGGGGCCTTCACTGTAGTCGAACATAAAGGGATCGCCCGCGTATGGGGCCACACCCGAAGATAGTGTTTTTACCGTTTCTTCAGCAGAAAGCACAGGATCCATTCCGGCGGCCTTTGTCAGAGACGGCATATGGTGTACGGCAAAATTGATGCTGTGCTCGTTGATATCCCTTTCTCCCAAGATGGAACCATAGCTCCATTCCACCTCGAGCCTTGGGTCATAATGCTCAAAATATCCCCAATTCGGTAGGTTCAGGAGTCCGCTGTCAGTATCCTCCTTATATCTTCCCCATGCGTCAGCCGCTCTGGCGACACCTCCGCTCAGGGCATCACCTATCCCATCTCTGTTGGCAATCTTCTTGACAAGGGCATAGACGAATTCAACACTACCAAATAACTCCATGGGCAGGTTGCTTTCGATCTTTTTCCCGGGCCCCAGTATTCCTTTTTTATGAAGCGTTTCAATATAGGAGAGCATGGGACGCATTTGAAAAGCATTGATGCCGTAATGCTGGACCAGATCGCAGGCAATCTCCTTATCCTTTCGAGACCCCTGAAGGGCCACAGCCGCCCAGATGGTGTCTTCGCAGCTCGACTCATTACTGATACCCCCGGCCAATCGTTCGCGGCAGGCCTTGGGGCATCCGGCACATGCCTGGGCCCGTGCCGGCTCGAATGGAGGCTGTTTGTTTACGAAGTTATCGTCTGCCGGGTTATCGTTGACGGGTGAAAAAACGAACACATCAGGAGTCTCCTCCAACCTGGGATTATCCACATCATACTGGAATTGCCGGTACCACAGCCGAGCATCCATGAGAGCTTTAGGATCGGCGATCTTCAGACTCCCCGTACCGATCACGCTTATGGCCTTCAACTTTTTTGATCCAAATACCGCTCCGAAGCCGCCCTGCCCCGCGCCATTTCCCGCATCATGAATCAGACAGGCAATCCTTGCCTGATTCTCCCCCGCGGGTCCAATGCAGAGTACGGCGGGTTTCTGCGTCGTATAGTGATCCCCTATATCCAGCCACTCGCCGGATTTCGCGCAGGATGTGACCCGCCTCCATATCTCCTCCTGTGCCTCCATAACATCCTGGCCCCAGAGTGCTCCGGCCGTTTCGATGGTGACCTTATCGTCAATAATACTGATCCAGACAGGATCATCGGATGCCCCTTCGACAACCACCCCGTCCCACCCGGCATACTTGAGCTGTGTAGAAAAGCGTCCTCCAAAGTTACTGCGTGTAAACCATTCCACGGGATATCCCTGCGGCCCTAGACCCTGCACTTCGCATCGTCCGGTAGCGGAGGGCACAACGACGCCCGAAAAAGGGCCTGTCATCACGGTAACGACATTTCGGGGATCAAAGGCGTCAAAGGGCAACTGATCACCAACCAGATCCCAGAATATGGCGGAGCCGATTCCGTGGCCACCCCCATACTCTGCGTACTGTTCAGTCTCAAGAGTACTGATCGATTTTTTTGTAAGGTCTACACGTAAGATCTTTCCGGTATATCCGTATGCCATGGTTTCATACCCTCCTTCTCCCTAATTACTGACACACTCATCTTTAAGGAAATGCCATTAATAGTTTCGTCATATTCACTTTTAAAACATTCGATTTTGTTAAGACTACAAGACCTAATCCAACAGATTCTTATTGATAAGAACTTGGCTTACAAGAAGCGAATTTTTATCAACTTTCCACCAACTGTTACAGTCGTTTCAATGCCTCCTGTGCTTTTTGGAGATAATAGTCCATCCCCATTTCCCAAAAATTATCCTCAGCTTTTTTTAGGTTTTCCAGTGCCTCTCCCTTTCTGCCCATGTCGGCATAAAGCTCTCCAAGGTAAAGATACCCCTTAGAGTAAAAGGATTTTGTTTTGAATCCCTCCAATATCTTGATTCCCTCGAGTATATACTCCTTTGCTTTGTCATAATCCGGGGGATCCTCTTTCCCCAATATTCTTCCTAAAAAGATCCAGGCATTGCCTTCATAATTCCTTTCGCTATTTTTTTGTGCAGAGTTTAAAGCATTCTCAGCATGGCTTCGGGCGCTTTTGAGATTCCCTAATTCCACCTCAATATACCCAAGATTCAAATAAATCCAAGATGTAAACATCTGAAGACCCATATCTTTTTGAAGCTGAAGTGCGATTTGTGAGTATTCATCAGCGGTTTTTAGTTCGCCCGAATATAAATAGCCACAACCTAAACACTGATTAGCTAAAGGTAGAAAAAGGTTCGTTTCTGAAACCGTACAGTATTCAATGGCTGCCTTTCCATGCTTAATAGCATTTTCGCCATCTCCCTTTAGTGAGAATACGACAGCAAGCAAAAATATCGAACTGGCTCTTGAAGGTAAATGTTGAATGTCTATCGCAAAGCGTAGAGCTTTCATCCCCGATGCTATCCCTTCATCAAATTTGCCAAGATATGCATAACTCAACGCGCAAAGGCCGTGCAGTTCAGCATATACATTAAACGGCCTACCAAAAAAATCCGACTCTCTTTTGTTTTTTTCAATCACGTGGATTACTTTAGATGCTATATCAACGCCTCTTACGCAGTCACCATATTGCCAGGTTGAATTCATATATTCCAAACCTATGGGTGCAATTAGGCTAATATCTCCGTTTTTTTCTGCTTCCTCAAAACCTTTTGCTGAATATTCTATCGCTTCTAGTTTATTTCCCCGGGGGATATAATAGTTACCAAGCTTACTATAGGCGAGTGCAAGACTTCTCTTATCTTCAATTTCTTGGGCTATCTTTTTTCCATCCATAAGGATTTCTAGAGAGCCTTCGGGAAAACCCAAGGACTCCATTATTGGCCACATAGTCATCCTTAAACCGAGTTGTCTTTTCTTATTTTCCAGCGTGTCCGGCATTCTGTTCAGTGCTTCAAGAGCTTCCTTATAAAAACCTAAAGCTTCACTATTGGCATAATTGTTCGTCGCTTTATCTCCGGAGAGCTTTAGATAGTGATATGATTTCTCCAGGTTCTCCCCTTTGCCATAATGATAGGCCAGCATCTCATAGAACTCTTCTAACCGTTCAGCGTATATCTGTTCTATGGCCTTGCCTGTCTTCTCATGGATCTCCTTTCTTCTTGTAAGGAGCAGGCTGTTATAGGCCACTTCCTGAGTGAGGGCGTGCTTGAAGATGTATTCCAGTTCCGGGAATAACTTCTTTTCATAGATAAACTCCAGCCCTTGCAGGTTCAGGAGATAGGACTTGAGTTCTTCGCGCATGCCGGTGATGGTTTGAAGGATGCGAAAAGCAAAGTCCCGTCCTATGACCGAGGCCACCTGCATGGTTCGTTTGATGTTGTCCTCCAACCGGTCCATTCTTGCAGCGATAATCCCCTGAACCGTATCCGGGATATGGATATTCCCTTCTTTTGAGCTCAATACATATCTATTATCCTTTCTTTCAATGGTGCCGTTCTCAAGGAGAGTGTGGGTGAACTCCTCCATAAACAGGGGGTTCCCTGCCGCGCGCTTAAGGATGAGATTCTTAATCTCAGGCGCTATCTCACCTTGTTCCAGCATGGCCTTTACCAACTCACCGCTGGATTCCACTCCCAGCTGGTCAAGACCCACTTTTGTATAGTAGGATTTGCTTCCCCACGGGTGGGTATATTCTGGACGGTAAAGAAGGATTAAGAGAATAGGGCTGTTTGCCAGCCAACCGATGAAGTAATCCAGAAACTCCTCTGAGGTCTTGTCCATCCAATGAAGGTCTTCTATAGCCAGGATCAGGGGATTTTGCTGGCTTATATGAATCAAGAGATTACGGATAGACTCAAAGGTCCTTTCTCTCTTCTTTTTTGGCTCTAGCTGGGTAAAAGCCTCATCATCCACTTTCAGGGACATGAGTTCCTGCAGAGGCGGGATAATATCATTTAGTTTCTCATCAATACCAATGATTTTGTCATTCATTTTCTTATTGATGATATACTCCCGATCCCTTTCAAGGATGCCAAAACAAGCTCTCAAGATATCCAGGATCGGCAGGTACGCAATGGATCCGCCATAATGAAGACACTGTCCCTCAAGATAGGTATAATCTCCATGAGGCAGCTTGTTCCTCATCTCCAGGAGGAGCCTTGATTTGCCCACGCCTGCTTCACCGACAAGTGCCAGCACCTGACCGGTCCCTGATTTGGCCTTTTCATATGTCTCCATCACAGTAGCCATGGAGTCTCTTCTGCCTACAAACCGTGTCAGTCCCCTGACAACAGAGGCCTTGATCCGTGTGTCTACCTCACCTGTTTTGATCAACTCGAATGCTTCCTGTGGTTCTTCTTTCCCTTTTAGATCCATCATTCCAAGGGATTTGAGTTCAAAGTAGTCATTTACTAAACGCTGGGTGTTTTTGGATATAATAGTTGAGCCTGCCCTTGCACGACTCTCCATCCTGGACGCGAGGTTGGTGGTGTCTCCGACTGCGGTGTAATCCATGCGAAGATCATCACCGATTGAACCCACAATGACATGGCCGGAGTTAATGCCGACTCTCATCTTAAACTCCAATCCTGTATCTTTCTTTATCTTATCACCATATTTTCCTATAGTATCCTGTACAGACAGTGCTGTATAGCATGCACGTTGGGCATGGTCTTCATGGGCAACCGGAGCGCCGAACAGGGCCATCACGCCATCGCCAGTGAACTGATTGATGGTCCCCTCGTATTTATGGATCTCATCCATGAGGATCTTGAAGCAGCCATCCATGATCTGGTGCACTTCTTCAGGATCGAGCTTTTCGGACAGTGATGTGTAGCCTGCTATATCGGCAAAGAGAACGGTGACCAGCTTTCGTTCACCTTCCATGGCGCTGCGGTTTGTGAGGATCTTGTCGGCAAGATGCTGCGGAGTGTAGGACTTGGGTTTATTGAAGTCGAGGTCATGGACTTTTGTGTCTTTTCTCAAATCGCAGCGGCATTCACCGCAAAATTTGTCCGACGAAAGTACCTCTGCACCACACTCCGGACAAAACTGGACAAGATCCGCCCCGCACTCTCGGCAGAATTTCTTGTTCTCAGGATTATCAGTCTTGCATTTTGGACATTTCATATTCAAGAACTCCGCATGACCAAAAAATCCAATCAACACCTGATCCAACAGACCTATCAATCACACTCAAAATCATCATCATCCACTGGACGACAAAGATCAGGCCAACCGAACTTGTTCCAATAGTCTACGAGACCAATCTCTTTGGCAAATTCTTTGAACCGGGGCAGTTGTCGTACTTCATGCATAACTGGAAGCCAGATTTTGAATAAACCTGTAGCATTCACTCTCCTACCCTTTTCCATGGCATCCATTGCGAACTCAGGATCGCCAAAATAGGCTGCCCAAACCGAAGCATTCGTTATATCATTTTCACTTAGATTACTGTCATCGCTATAGAGTTGATGCAGTTCAGCGAGCCCCTCTTTGGACGAGTCAAGGCGCTCCTTTGCTGCATCATGGACCGTGTTTTGAGAAGTTATCTCATCACGGGAAACGACACCTTTGGAACCAAGGCGAGCCAACGTTAGCCAGAAATCACCCCAGAACCAATCATCACCAAATAATGCCCTGCCTTGGTCATACTCCTCCTCAGCTCGCTGTGTATCACCGAGAAAACCGAAGCTCGAAATATACCTTCCACGAACAGATTGATTGAGGGGATCGATTTGTTCAGCCGCCTCGACAATTTCATTGGCCCTATTGAAGTTGCCTATCGCAATAGAATGTAAATCGAATCCATAGTCAAAAGGATTTATTGGATCGTATGCTAGTTCCATACCCTTACGATAGGCCAATTCTGCTTCAATAAAGTCACCTCTTACCAATCTTGATAATCCCAACGCGAAGTACCCTTCTGCCAAATTCGGTTCGAGTTCAATGGCCCTCAGCGACGCGTTTAGACTCGAATCTATTTCTGAAGCAACGCGGTCAGCCGGCATAAGTATTAAGCGAAGCCAGTGACAATACGCTTTATTCGTCCATGCGCCGGCAAATTCGGGGTCCAGCGCAATTACCGCGTCAAGTGATTTTAGAAGGCGGTTCAACATAGCGGAGGTGCCCTGGTCCATTTGCCCCTTAGCAAACATATCTCTCATTTGCACTTTAGCAACCAAAAAGAGCTCATAGGCTTCCACATTTTCAGTGCCGCCCAACTGTTTAAGAGACTTGCCTATTCCCAGGGTTACTTTAAGCTCATCCGCAACACTAGTCGCAATATCTTCCTGAACTGCAAAGATCTCTTTGACTTTAAGTTCTCGGTCATATGTCTTAGACCAAAGGTGGGAGCCATCAACTGCTTTAACTAACTGAGCAGTGATCCGCAGAGCATTTCCAGCCTTCCTCACACTGCCATCGAGAATATGGTCAACTCCAAGTACACTGGCTATCTCTGGAATGGTTTTGTCCTTACCTTTGAAGGAGAAAGATGATGTTTTCGCTATAACGGTTAGATCAGGCATCTGAGCAAGGCAATTTAATATTTCTTCTGAAAGTCCATCTACAAAATACTCCTGATCCTTTTCAGGTGATAGGTCTTCGAATGGTAGAACTGCGATGGTTTTAAGGGCTTCTTTCACATCGGAAACAAGAGACGTTTGCTCGGGCTCAATAGATGTCGGTTCAATGGATGGACTACGAAGATAGAAGTTCCAGATCGCCACAGCTCCAATGATGACAATAATCGTCGCTGCTGCACCCAAAGCAGTCCATTGCCAGTTCTTCAACTTACTCCTTTTCTCATCCCCTTCCTTGGAAGTGATAGCCTTTGGTCCCATAGGAACCCTGAATACCTTCACCGGTTTCGTAATGTTCTTGACTGTATGCTCGCCGAGGAACTCATACCCCAGCGCCAGTTTGTTCTCGATCTGCTCATGGGCACTCCCTGAGATACATATCCCTCCCGCCTCTGCCAGACCCTCTAATCTCGCCGCGATATTGACCCCGTCACCGTAAATACGATCCCCCTCTTCAATGACATCCCCCAGGTTCACACCGATGCGAAAGAGCATTCTGCGATCTTCGGGCAATTCCTCATTCTTGGCCCTGATCACGTCATGGATCTCTACCGCACATTGCACGGCATCCACGACACTTGAAAACTCCGACAACAGGTTATCTCCGGGGGAATCAACCACTCTGCCACGGAACTGCTCAATGAGATCAGTCATCACTTTCCGATACGCCTCTAATGTCCGCACGGTCGAGACCTCATCTTCGCCCATGAGGCGGCTATAACCCACCACATCGGCGCTGAGAATGGCGCTGAGTTTGCGTTTCACACGTTCTTCGGTCATGGGATCACTCCCCTTGGCATCTTGAAGGTGAAGAAAAAAGGAAATGGGAACGTTGAGACCTTCTCGAAAGCTCTTTTCATGGCTTGCTCCAGAAGGTTTACCCCGTTAAACTCTGCGTATATCAGACCCTAGGAAACAGGGATTAAGCAGGGGCTATCCCGCTAAATTCCACCGGTAGCTAATACTGCATAGCAGGGTTTTAACGGGGTTAAAGGTTAGATGAAAAGTTGATGATATTTAATGAGAATTTAGGATAGTCGAATGTAAATTGTCAAGAAATTCCTAGGGAATATATCTCGGGTGGAGATGGTATGTGAATTGAGGCTTGACGAGCTCGATCTGCTTGTTTCTGAAGCAAACTCTAGGGTCGATTTTTCTTGACTTCTAAATGCTTTTCCTTTTCATTGATTATACGCTTTACCCGTCGATCCACTAACCTCTAATCAGGAGGTTACACCATAGAAAATCACGCTAGAATGGCCGTGTCCTGCTCCAAAAAGAATGTGTTCTACTCTGTCGGGAGTTCCGTCAAAACGAAACCCATTGAGAGATGAGACGGAACCATGGGTCTGCCAGTTCATACTGACCCTCATGAAACCTTTCATATTCATTCAAATAAGATAACCGAACCGTCGAGGATATTTAGAAAGACCTCCTAATAAACTATAGATGTGAAATGCAGCAATCACCTTGGAACAACTAATTTAAGAAAGCACTAACCGTGGAGGATACGAATGATCAACGTATTTAGGAAATCAAGAATAAATTGGATTTTGGTTTTCACAGGAATTGCGCTGGCATTATGTTCGGTTTCGGCTGTTTTTGCTGAAGTTGATACTTCCAGCTGCGACAGTATGGGTGAAAAAAAGCCAATTCAAATTTGGTTTAAAAATACTTGTTATCTTCAACTGGCAAAGCGGACAAAGGATATGAGTGTGTGCTCCGGTGCGCCGGATCCAACGGTCTGCATTGGAGCTGCGGCCGAAGAACTGGAAAACCCGGAATTGATAACTGCAAACCTTGAGGGCGAGGCACGGGAGACGGCGTTGGCCGCGTATGCCATCTCAACGGACCCTGATGCCCTGGATTTGATTAAAGATAATCGGATCCATGACTTCGCTGTAATATCCCTCATTGGCACTTTTTTTATTAGTGAGCAGCTCGACGATAAAATTGGATTGGCCATGCCTAAGATATGGTGCAATAGCAAGTTGAAGGGGAATTACGAAGGATACGAAGGCTTTAACCAATACGGCGAATCGCTTAATGACGAGTTTGTTGGAAATAAAAATTTATGCAATAAGTTCACCGCAATAACGAGGGAATTGGCATATGAAGACGAGTCCTGTGATAACTGGTATGCCTCAGTCTATGAAGGGTTAGAATCTCTTGAAAATATGAATGAAGCCTCGCGGGCCATCTATGAGAAAAATCCTTCCATGATGACTTTGCTGGATACGCCTGTAAATGTCATCGCAAGGTGTAATGAAGGGATCGCGGAATTCAGATCCAAAATGAAAAAGGCGGGATTACCTGAGGTTATTGTGAATTCCGAGGAAGAGGCACTGAAAAAAATGGGCATCGATACATCAGCGCCAAAGTGGGTGCTCGCTGAAACTCTAATCAATCCTAAGGGAGAAATGACCAGTTTTGCCGGAGGCGGGGCGCTTGACTGGTGGTTCCCGGGAAAGAGGTATGAAGGGAAAACACTTGACTACACAGTGAATGAAACGTCCATCACCATGTCGGATCATCATATGGACGGTGGTGAGGAATACCTAAACGTCACGTTCACAGCCAGCTTTACGCGACCACCAGACATTCTGACTGAGGGAGAAACAATCCCTCTATCTGCAACAATATCCGGGGGCGGTTCTGTGACGCGACCCAGGGGGTCTGGAATCATCTTTGAATACAGTGCGAATGGCGTCGGCCTTCAGGACAATTCCTCCATTTCAATTGACCTCGCCTTTCAAGAAAAATCCATCAACACTAGTTTTATCGTTCCCAAGACCAAAGAAGGAGGAGAGATACGAATAAAAGCGGGCTTATGGAACTGCGCTGCGTGTCGTGTGGAGTGGGTGTATAAACCACAGGGACTTAAACCCGGTGATGACACTTTCAATCCCCCCGATATCGCTAGCCAGCCCATCAAAGGCCCGGAATCGGATAAATTGGTTGATGAACTACTGTCCGGTATAGAGGAGCAGGTACCGCCACCTGATACAATAATCAGAATTATCGAGATGTCGGGTGAGGTTTTGATTAAACACAGGGATGGAGGGACGGAGGTAGCAACATATGGCACAGATATGGCTCCATGGGACACGATTATAACCGGTCTCGACAGCCATGTAAGAATTGCGTTTACGTCCAGAGACCCGGATATGCCCTCCGTCGCGAATATAGGTGAAGACACTGAAATCCACCTGAAGGACTTTGAAAAAGATTGGAAGCCAGAGGAACGGGGATTGATCGAACTTATTAAGGGAGCATTTAGAGCTATTACACGAGGTTGGAAGCGAGACAAAATTTTCTCAATTAAAGCGGGAACCACACTCGCAAAAGATCCGTTTTCAGTTAAAGCGGGAACAACACTCTGTGATATAAGAGGTTCAGAAGTTTTAATCTGCTATGATAAGGCTTCTAAGATAGTGCATGCATATGTGTACGAAGGACACATGGATGTGTCAAGTACCGAAACCGGCGAAACAAAGAGCCTTACAGACAATCAGAAAGTCGTTGTTCAAAATGGAATTCTTGGGGATATTCAACCTCTCAGCCAAAGCGAACGGAATTTTTTTACAGCAGGCCAAAAAGCCACCTGCGATCTGGTTGATATTGCCGCTTATGTTATTCCCGATTTTACAGGCAAACCGGTCAAAGCGGCCGATGAGTGGCTGAAGGATAATAATTTAATGGTAACGTTGAAGCCGGGAAGCGTGGCACCTTCTCCTGAACTTTCCGGTGCCGTGGAGGCGCAGGATCCGGAGGCGGGCACGACTCTGAAAAAGGGGGAACAGGTTTCACTCACCGTGCATTCCGCCTTTGTCGATGTCAGTAAAGTACCCGATATCACAGGCATGAAGCTTGCTGATGCCCAAGAGGCCTTGCGGAAACAGGGCCTTGAGACCAAGCTCAGTCCCGGAAGGCCTGCTCCTTCGCGCGACAGATCAGGGACGGTTGAATCCCAAGATCCTGCCGCAGGATCAACGGTAGAAAAAGGGACAAAGATCACGTTGAAGGTGCATTCGAAGTATTCCGAAAACCGCACTGTCCCCAGTGTGTCAGGACTTTCCGCCTCCCTGGCCAAGTCGCTCATTGCAGAGGCAGAGTTGAAGCCGGTTCTCAAGCCGGGGGAGGCCGCTTCCTCTCAAAAGCAGGCAGGGACAGTCTCGCGGCAAAGACCGGTTGCCGGTATGACAGTGAAACCCGGATCTGAGGTGGAGGTTTTTGTATACGGTCCCTATGTTGCGAAAACGCTTCCTCCTCGAAAGGATCTGATATCCGAGCCACAGGCTGAGGAGGAAACGATCAAGGATTGGATCATAGGCAGCGAATGGGGGCGAGGGGTATTGCGTCTGGATGAGAAAAAGGATGGATCGTTCGGTACTAAAATGGAGCCGCTGCCGGGTCGGATGAAATTCGTCAAGGACGAAAACAGGATCGTCGCCAAGGTTTTGGAGGAATTTCCAGGCAATTACTGCCCCCAGGTTGGCGGAATATGCTACGAGATTATCAGGAAAGCTGAAGAGGAACCCCTTACATATCCTCAGTCAACGGTTGAACAGCGTACGTTTATTGCCAGAAAGTTCATGAAAAACGGACAGTCTGGTTTTGCGTTTTTAACGTTCAGGGAACACAAGGACAGGAGCGGTGCCCACCAAAGTTACTTATTTTATGAGGGAGATATGGAGAATGAAAACGATTATTATCCCGGAAAACAGCACAACTCTCATACATGGTTATGGACTTACCGCTATTCAAGCGCCCCCGAATCGACGGACAGCAGTCAGTCAAGTGGTGGACGAAATTATCCCGACGTTGAGGTTGAAGAGGGACCGATTGATTCCATTGGGACGTTTGGACAAGATTAATAAATAGAGAACTTTGAAAAATGCTTAATTTTGGTCAAGGTCAAGGAAGGCGAAAATCTTAACCACAGGAATTCCTTTAGTATTTCGAGGATTAATATTTGAGCCTGACGCCGAGATTGGGCAAAAGAGGGTGTTTTTCAAAGGTCTCAAATAATGAAAGTCGAGGAACAATTTATGGGGAACAAGATCTGCATATTGTTACTGAGTATCCTGTTGACAGCTTCATTCCCGGCACTGTCAGCTTCTGCAGAAGAACTCAAGGGCAAAGTCATCATGGTGAAAGGGAAAGATGTGACCATCCGTCTGGAAGAACAGGGCTATGTGAACCAGAACGATAGCATTGAAATTAGCTACGATGCTGGTGGCACACCCATCCCCTACGGCACTTGGCGGGTCACTGCAGTGAAGGACGATGGAACGATAGAGGCTGAGCCGGTTGAGGTTGAGGATCAGCCGCCAACAATCGACCTTGATGCTGTAGTCCATGCAACGGGTACCAAACCTGTATCTGAAGCAGAAAAGCTCTTTAGTCAAGCCATGGAATATTATTATGGCACACAACGCCATATCCCCGCGGAGGACATTGGAAATCAAAAAGAGCAGAACAGCACTAGGAATAGGATCGACAAGGCAATAGAATTATATCACCGGTCATCTGAAAAGGGTCATGCACAAGCCGGGTATTATCTCGGTGCGATCTATCAGGAAGGACTTCACAGATCGAATCCAGATGGACGAAATAAGGAGGAAAGAGAAAAAGATCTGGCCATGGCACTTAAATGGTATCTTGTGTCAGCGGAACGGGGTTACTTCCAGGCACAATCACAGGTTGGATGGTTTTATCTATTCGGTTTGGGGGGAGTGCGACCCGATATCGTAGAGGCGGAAAAATGGTATCGAAGAGCTGATGAAAACCGTCCATTACACCCGGTCCCCGAATACAGAATATACAAACGATATCTTTACGAGTTTGCTCATTCTCTATATCGTCTTGCTGTGCTTCAGGACACTATGACCAAGCAGAAGGAAGTAGAGCAAAAAGCGATTGAGCTCTATCGTGAAGCTGCCAGAGGGGGGAATGAACAAGCTCAGGAACAGCTTAGAGAAAAAGGTCTGAAATGGTGAGGATTGCAGTTGTGACGGTGGAAATCCTAGGGATCGCGGTTTGATGGGCTGAATGTACCACAAGGGACGTGGTGTTTCTAAAGACCTTGATAAAGGTATAGAATTGATGAAAAAGGGATGTTTAATGGGATATTAGATAAAAGGAGGTCCAGTGTTTGAAGAAGATCTTCTTATGGATTGTCGCCTTCACGATTGTTCTTGGGTTTGTTGTTTTTCAGTGGGTCGGGGCAGATTCCGAGAAGAAAAGACTCGAGGCAGGCATAGGTCAACTTGAACATGATCTGCAAACCATCGCCGATGCACGGTCGAAACTCCCGGATATTGCGAAAAGTATTTCCGAGGAAAAGGCTGCCATAGAGGAGCTTCACAAACGCCTCCCTCGCGAGCCTATGGTTGAATCTTTTATGGACCATCTGTCCGAGCAGCTTAAGGAGGCAGGGGTTGAGATCTCGACCTATACATCCACACTACTCAAGCGTGAATTTTACGATGAAAATCACCTTGAGATTATTATCAAACAAGAACTACGCGAACCCAAGACCCTCAAAGAACTTATCAGAAAATCTGAGCGTCTGGTTACGTGGAAGGGGTATGTCTCCGGGCCTCCCTCCGTTCTCCACCTGAGTATCTACAGCATTTCCTATACTTTGAAAAAGCCATCAATTAAACCTTGTGCTTATGAGAATGACATAACTATTGGTTGGTGGCCTTTTAACTCCAGTGTAAAAGAACGACAACTGAAGCTCCAACAATTATGCGCTGAACGGCAAAATGAAGATGCGATACTGCTTGAGGTCAGAAGATATCGGGATATCCGAACCCATAGGTTACGCTTGGAGACAGTCATTTCATCAATATCATCTTGAATATCTAAAAAAATCATCGGACCTTCCTTCTGGTTAAGCTTCATTTTGTCCACTTTCTTCCGGGAAAGGATAACCTATCTCGGGAGGAATCTAACGTCCTGAAATGATTTTAGGTTATTTCAGTAAGAACAACGTTTGCTTGATTAACCTTTTTTCTCTCTTACCAGCGTTCCCCTCTATGGTCACTATATGGCGAGTGTAAATCAAACTTGACACACAAGCGCGATTCCCTTATCTTCCTTCCGACCAAAGAAGACTATTTTATGAGAGAAAGCTCTCCCGGAGGTAAGGAATGTCTTTCAAGATATTTTTTGGAAAAAACCGCCGGTCCTTTCAAAGCCTTGTCTTCGGCGTCGTGTTTTTCACTGCCGTCGGGGCTTTTGCGGAGGATGTCGTCCTTATACCGCGACAAACTGAAGGTCCTTTTTATCCGGATAAACTGCCACTGGACACAGATAATGATCTGACCCTTTTAAAGAATTCCTCTACACATGCCCAAGGAGAGGTCATTAACCTTTCGGGCCATATTCTCGACCAGACGGGGAAACCTGTGCAAGGCGCCGTCATCGAAATATGGCAGGTCGATAGTAACGGGGTTTATATCCATACTCGAAGCCCGAATCGGGACCGCCGAGATCGAAACTTCCAGGGTTTCGGCCGCTGCGTGACGGGACCATCGGGAGAGTATTCCTTCCGGACCATAAAACCCGTCCCCTACGCCTTCGGGGTTCAACGTGCGCCCCATATCCACTTCATCATAAAGCAGGGTGACAGACGGATGCTCACGAGTCAACTATACATCAGGGGACATCCCTTGAACGAACAAGATATCGTCCTTCAGGGGATTCAGAATAAGGCGGCACAGGAAGCCGTCATGGTTGATTTTAAACCGCAGAAAGATAATAAAACCGGTGAACTGGAGGCCGTCTTTAACATTGTTATCGCAAAAAACCCGGAAGATCCATCGGAAGACAGGCTGAGAGATCAGGATGGTTTCCCGATCGATGCCGGTCCGGTCCGAGTCCTTAGGACGCTTGATGTTGGACCCTAGGTAATTATCGATTTCAGATATGACGGAGGAGGATTATTTATGAATCTTTCAGAATCCCATCAATATACCAGCGATGAAGTTGAACGAATCATACGACGGGCCTTAAGATTGAAAAAACTTGAATTGATCAGTCACGATGACCTCCTCGATATGGCTAAAGAATTGGGTCTCGACTCCCGGACCGTGGAGACGGCCATCAAGGAGGAGCAAAATGATTATGATTTAGAAAAGTCGCGGAAGTTGAAAGTGCTCCGCCGGAAAGGTCAGTTTCATCGGCACCTATGGAGCTATATCATCGTCATCGGTGCGTTGATACTGATCAATATTTTCACCCCCGGTCCATGGTGGTTTCAGTGGCCCGTGCTCGGATGGGGGATCGGCCTGGCTTTTCATTTCAGGGCCGCCTATTTCCCTGCCGATGAGGAGCTGGACTCGGAACGGTGGAATGGAGACCAATAATGAATGAACGGGGTTTCCCACTGCCGCGCCTGCAGAGACGTCGCGCTACACATGGATGACGCAATAGACTACATTTTATGTCCCCATGGATTACGGAAATGCGGCAGTTTCCTTTTCTATCTCCTCTATCGCGTGTTCAATATGAGAAATGGCCTGTATCTCCTTTTCTTTTGACTTCCGGATAAGGGCTGATAGTTTTGACCTCAATTCGGGATCAGCAATCTGTAATCGTTGTTCTTCGGGTTGAAAGGCAAAGGGGACCGATTTTAAACCGTCAAGCAAAAACCCCAACTCTTCCTCATAGGCATCCACTGCCTTTGATATGTGGACGCTACCGGCTGGGAAGTCGTCATGCATGCCTTTTAGAAACCCAACCGCAGCCCGTCGCGAGTCGGCCAAACCCGAAAGGGTTACATTGCTGTGGATTTGACAACTAAGGGTCAGTTCATCCATATCATCCCTCGGGAAATAGGCATCGTTTTTTAAGGCATCGATCCATGCATCGAAGGCGGCAAAACCATTCAAATGCAGATTACGACCCTTTGTCAACAGCTTGACCTCAGGTATTTTAGACAATTGAACCGCCCACTTGAGTGAATCGAGATAAATATGCTGCTTAGCAGGCGTTTCCTTCTTTTCACCAATAAGGACCAGGGCGAGACAAGCATCATACCAATCATCCTTTTCGTAATATCCATTGGTGCTGTCGTGAAAATAACTCCTCCCAAGCAAAACCTGACCGTTCTTATCATAACCGGTAACCACGCCTTCATCAGGCGGACCGATAATGCCGTATGAAATGACCGGGCGATTATTTTCTATGTTATGGACGATCTTTGATCGGAATATTTCCCTGCAATCCTGTTCTCCCGTTTTGATAACAATTTCATAATCATATCCCAGGGACCAAAAAATCCGACGTACAGGTTCCTCTCCCAAGATCCCGAGGGAGTTGTTACTCGGTCACCCCTTTCCCGGACACCACATCAATTTAAAGGCCGCGCCGGAAACCCCCATAATGAAATCATAGGTGACCGGGTGGTTGAAATAATCCATGCAGGCCTTTATGGATCCAGCGAAACTGCATTCCCATTTGTCGTAACGGATCTCCGGGATATTATCCAACACCTTTCTGGCAAATTCATCAGACAATTTATGTTCGTTCAACGCTTCCTGTACCATGGGGACTACCTCCTCATCTGCATATGCAATCAAGGCTTCTTTCAGTTTCTTCCGAGCGCGATAGATCAACGTCTTGACCGTGTTAAGAGGGATGTCGAGAAAATCAGCCACCTTATTATAGGACAGACCGTCAGGATGAAACATGGTGAGTGGCACCTTATACTTGGCAGGCAGAGAGTCGATAGCTCCTATCACGGCCTGTGCCAATTCCCTCTTTTCAACGACTTTGTATGGATCGGGGTTAAAATCGGGAATTTCCAGATTGTCCAGATCCACCTTGCCGTCGATGAGTTCATAGAACTTCGGTCTGAAAGACTTTATCCAGTTCATGGTGACACTGAAGGTAATCCTTCTCAACCACGCCGGGAATCGATCCGGATCATTCAACTGATCGATGTTGGCATAGGCGCGTATGAATGTCTCTTGTGCAATATCCTGTGCATCGGTCCAGTGGTTCACCAGGCTGTAGGCCAGCCCGTATACGTGCCCCTGATATCTGGTGACCAGTTCTCCGTAGGCCTCTTTGTCCCCGTCAGATGTACGCTGAACCAGTTCACCTGTATTCAATTGTTCATATGTATTTACAGTCATGGGTTAATGACAACGCGAAGCCAAAAAATGTTTCA
This sequence comes from uncultured Desulfobacteraceae bacterium, assembly GCA_964520425.1. GTDB lineage: Bacteria > Desulfobacterota > DSM-4660 > Desulfatiglandales > HGW-15 > JAFGFY01. The sequence goes on along the minus strand of CAZFMX010000046.1, from coordinate 8,086 downwards.
AAAAAAGTTGTTCATCCATATTCTTTGTATAGCACATATATCGTTAAGAATCTCTTTTTCTGAGTATAAGTATATGGGAATTCACGTTTACACGTCAATAAACAGGTCTTTCAATGATATTATAGGTATCTCACCCTTCCCTTCCCCAAGATTAAGGGTGCTCTCCCTTTACTATACGCAGAACAAGCCTATTATTTACCCTAATTATCTAAACCAAAACTCAAAATTATCGCCTGTATAATCTTTCAAAAGGCCGATATCCTCCTTGAAGAAATCCAATAATCTTTTTTTTAGGTTGTTATTCAATACAGGCCTTTCTATTTGGGTCGAGAACGGCAGGTAGAGTATCTTGCCAATGTTTCTCCTGAGATCGATAGGAAAGCTCTTTCGGAAATTCGTCTCAGACAGCCATTTTAAAAATAGCCCCATCCTGTTTTTTTTCCTTTTCCCGATAGACCTGTGTTTGATCTTTTGAAATTCTTCAGTATAGAACGTTTCCTCGATATTTAAGAATCTGAAAATCATTCTCAGAGTAAATCGCCTTTTATGATCCAAATCTTCTGTGGTAATAACGAGAATATTGGAAGGAGGGAAGAACTCAAGATATTGTGATAGTTGCAGATAGTATCTGCTGCGGCAAAGATATGGATTGGTGATCTCAAAATCCTTTAGAACATCTTCAATGCCCCTGTTTTCATTTCCGTCCGAATATTTCTGAATATAGCCGGAGATTATTCGTTCGATGGGGTCTCGAATGATATAGATTATTTTTGCATTTGGCACGATAGAATGGATTCTTTCCGGCACGCCTTTATAAATGGGATATGCCGAGTAAGAAGGGGATGCCTCTCCATGAAGCTCCTTCTGTCCTGTGAAATTCGACTTGTACCAATCAATCCCTTTATCCCAGTTTCGTTCCCGGACAAAAAAGTCAGGTTCCTTTTCTCTGGACATGGATATCTGAGGATGAAGCCCGAGGTAATAATGCAGACTCGTTGTTCCGCATTTTGCCGCTCCGATGATAATAAAGTCTGGAAGGGAACCTTTTCTGTATTTCTTCATCGTACCTATCGTATATCTCTCCCTTAGGATGATAAATTGCCCCTCTTGATGTGGAAATTGATTTGATTGATAATAACTCCCTTTCTGGGGTGTGAGTGTATGAGAGTCTTGACTTGTATGTCAAGAAAAACAGGAGCACACGATATTGCGGGTATCCACTCCCCGTTCATCTCCCTAAAACTAAGGATTCTCTTCCTTAATAATATGTTATTCCCATTAAAACTGTTTCACGTCAATCTGTTGGATTAGCTGTTTCGGAATCTTTATGATAGATTTCTTTCAGACGGTTGAGTGGGAAGTGATCCATCTTGATTTCACAGGGGTTTTGCGATCTATTGATATCCTGATATATTGTTCCCTTATCAAATATTTGGGTGTGGCTGTAATATTCAGATCCTCCTTTCACACTTATCCTTATATAGGAGATTGCTATGAAAAGATCTCTAGCATTTATATTTTTATTAGCAAGTGTACTGCCACATTGTAATTCAGGAGATTCAAATAACACAGCAGTTCCAGAGCTCCAAGTTTCAGAACCTGAGATGACTATTGTCCTAGATCCCAACCCTCTTAATGTGCTTTCCATATACGTAAATTGGACCACGGAACAACCTATGGATTCCGAGGTTCAGTTTGGCGAGGACAGTTATGAATTCAAGATTCACGATGACACTAAGGTAACCGATCATCGAGTTTTGGTCATCGGTATGCATGCGGAAACCGACTATCTTATTAAAGCCGTATCTTCGAACAACGAGGACTCATTGGAAGATGAAAGTACCTGGATGACTGGATCTCTCCCCATCGGTGTTCCGGACGGTACGATCCTTGCGAATAATACTGATCTGTCACAAGCCGGATGGACTTTGATGAATGTACAGGTGGGCGATGGTCATTCATTCGCTTTGTCGGACTATCCGGCCACAGTTGTCATGTATGACCATGATGGGTTGCCGGTCTGGTACTACACCCATGGGACAACCAACGACATAGGCGGTGCAGTTTCCACGAAATTGCTCGATAACAATAACATCTTAATAGGACCCACTGGCGAAGAACCGCCCCGCGAGGTTGACTTGGCCGGCAACATCATATGGGAAGGTCCCGAACAAACCCAGACCATTGGAAACGAACAGAGTCCTGATTTGCTTTCTCACCATGTCGGAAAGCGGCCGAACGGCAACTACCTTCTGCTGCGCTGGATGAGAGATGCCCTGGGTGGTCCTACAGACGCACGATTGGAAGAAGTCACCGCCGATAACCAGATTGTTTGGGAGTGGAATCTTTACGATTTTATCACTCCACCGATAGATGTTCCTGAGGACTGGTGTCATGCCAATTCGGCGACTGTGGACCTCGAAAAAGATGCCGTTTACCTAAGCTGCCGATGGTTGGGACTGTTCAAGACAACATACGACGATCCTGAATTGGAATGGCATATGCCTGCGATCTACTACGCATCCGGAATGGGAGATGTCACATTCATTCCATCAGAATCACAGTTTATGGATATACACGATCCTGAGATTCATGACGACGGGACTATCTTGTTCTTCGATAACGATGGGTGGGACTTCGCCCAGGGGCCTGGAGAATATCACTCTCGCATACTGGAGTTCGAAGTTAACGAAGAGACAAAAGAGGCCGAATTGGTCTGGGAGTTTCCCGGCGATTTCGATGTGGATCCCTGGTTCACCGATGAATTCTATTGTCCCTTCTGGGGAGATGCCAATCGCCTCGACAATGGTAATGTCCTGGTTGCTGCCGGTGTCCGCGGCCCGGGAAATATATCCCATGTCTTCGAAGTGACCAAAGATGGAGAGGTGGTTTGGGATTTTACACTACCCGCAGATCACGGAGTGTATCGGGCGACACGGATATCGCCTCCGCCTCTCATAGAACCTTTATAGAAAAATATGACGGATTTGCCCCCCAAAGTCCATTGACCCCTGATCATAAGCAAAGGGATTGACAGGATGAATGTTCAAAGACTAATTTAGAGCCTGGTATCACTAGCCCAAATGCCTTTACAGAAAGGAGACTCTCATGAAGAAGACTGTTGACGACCTGGCGACCCTCGTTAGCGGCGGTGTCCATGGTGATGGCGGGCTCGAGATTCGGGCGGTTGCGAGTGCTGCCTCCGGTGGGACGGACTCAATCACCTTCGCTGAGGACGACGCGATGATCGACATCGCCCTCGCGAGTAATGTCGGCGCCGTGATCGTCGCCAAGGCTGTCGAGACATCGAAATCCCTCATTTGTGTGGATAATCCACGTATAGCGTTTATCCTGATCGCGAGCGCGCTCCATCCGGAGGAGCGACCGGCCCCGGGGATTGATCCCAGCGCAATCGTCGATCCGTCGGTCTCCCTCGGCGAGGAAGTTCACGTGGGGCCTGGCGCGGTCGTTCAAGCGGAAGCCGTTCTCTCGAACCGGGTCGTAATCGGCCCCGGGGCCGTCGTTTCAAAGGGCTGTTCAATCGGCGAGGATTCTCTTCTTCACCCCCGTGTCGTGCTCTATCCCGGCGTAACGACCGGCGCACGGGTCGTCATCCACGCCGGAGCCGTCATCGGCTCCGACGGGTTCGGATATGTCGATGATCCGAAAGGCAAACTGAAGTTCCCTCAGCTCGGCACTGTCGTCATCGAAGACGACGTGGAGATCGGTGCAAACACCACTATCGACCGCGCCACTCTCGACGAGACGCGAATCAGCGCCGGCACCAAGATCGACAACCTCGTACAGATCGCCCACAATGTCGTGATCGGGTGCCGCTCCATCGTCGCCGCTCAGGCCGGAATTTCCGGAACCTCGAAGATCGGCAACGGGGTCATTCTCGGTGGGCAGGTGGGGATCGGCGACCACGTGACGATCGAGGATGGAGTCATCCTCGGTGGAGGAGCAGGCGTCCCTAGCAGGAAACGGCTCCGACCCGGAATCTATTGGGGCACCCCGGCGCGATCGCTTGATCGGGTGAAAAAGCAGATCGCCGAGATCGGACAAATCGGCCGGCTCCGAAAGCAGATCGCCGATCTCAAGGCCCGACTCGAAGAACAAAAAAGATGACGTGCTGCAGCGGGATTAGCATATAACAGATACCGAACACACCCTTCCCTTCCCAAAATCTAAGTTTTCTCGCTCTTAAAAATCTGGGATTACCCTATAGATTGCTTCACATTAGTTCGTTAGATTAACTATGCTGTGATCCTCATGATAGGATTCTTGGAAAGAGTTGATCGGAACCATCCCCTTCTAATCACATACCGAACCATTAGATGACAAAGAATTCATCTTTCAATCGCCTGAAACTTGGCCATAAACTTTCGGTCAATGTAATCTTTGATCATAAAGGCCGGTCTACCGCCCATGACCAGCCACTTTTTCATCAATATTCCGGTATGGTCTCCCATGTTATAGACGAGCAGATAATCCCCGCCGGGATCAAAAGGGGTCGGGGACCCGCCTTCCAGGGAGGCCATGAGGTTGGCAAAGATCACGGGATTTTCCCTCAATGCATAGACCCCCACCTTGTCGAGGGGGCGATCCTGAAAATAGATACAGTCGCCACCACCGAATATCTCGGGATATTCTGTGGACTGAAGATATCGGTTGACCAGCAGACCCCCGTCCGGTCCCGTGGGAAGACCGGAGGCCTTGAAAATCTCTGTCGGATGGACCCCATGAGCCAGGAATATAAAATCGCATATAAAGTCTTCCCCATTCTCCAGTGTGATCTGCCCGGTCTTTACGTCCTTTACGTATCCGGATTCTATGATGGTGATATGCCTCTTTATCAGGGATTTTTTTGCCAGCCTCCGTATCTTCTCCGAATAGCGGGACATGAGTTTACTGCCCGTAAAAAGACGAATATGCGGTATATGTCTGCAATGGTTCTTCCCCAGGCGCCATACATTGCCTGCCACTTCAAGGGCGGCTGGACCGCCGCCGACGACAGATATATGGATACCCTTGTTCTCAGAAAGCTCTATGATACGCCTTTGGGCATCGAGGAGTCTTTCGATGGGTTTTACGGAAAATATATCGCCGTGATCTTCTGAAACGCAATCTTGAGATACATAACTCCCCGCGTTAAAGGAGACCACATCGTAGGAGATTGTTTCACCCGATTCTAGAGAAATCAGCTTCTTTCTAGGATCAACGGTTTTTGCCTTGCCCAGAACAAAGGCTCCTCCCTTTTTTTCTACCACGTCTCTTGTGGAAAACCGGATATCACCTGGAGTGTATGTCTTGCCGAGCATCCCCGGCCCCATGCCGGAATAGTAATGGTAATGGGAGGGACCGATGACCGTGACGTTGTGACCCTTTTCCAAAAACACATGTAGGTTGGCGAGGGTGATCATGTGTGCATGGCCGCCGCCCACAAGCACCAGGTGTTTTCCCATCATATCCTCCGAAAGCCGGGATAAAGATCCCTTATGGTCGCATGTGAGGTCTCATTGGAGTTCATCTCTAATTGACTTCACAAGGCGAACTGACGCTTTTTACGATGTTTCGGTAATGATCTCACCCAACAGGGCAAGATGTGTGCGTTCTTCATTGGCCATCTGGATCAAGGTCTCTCTTGATTGAGCGTCGCCGACTCTCTCCGCTGCCCTCGTGTAGAGATCAAGGGCCTGGGCTTCAATGGACATGGCTATATCGATGATCTCTGTCACGGATTCCATATCTGTCCTAAACCAGCCGGCATATTCCTCAGTCGTCATTCCCCCTTCCACGATGCCCGGGATAAGTCTTTCTACGAATTCCTGTTTTGTCGGTGAAGGATGCGATATCCGGCGATACTCTTCAAAGACCCTTTCCTTGTGTTTGGTTTCGATTTCCGAAAGCTGTTGAAAGAGCCTTTTTGCCTCTGTGCTTGTGACTTTGTTTGCCATGGTCAAATAGAAGTCACCCAGGCCCGCCTCGAGGGAATAGGCAACCAGGAGGGTTTCCTTGGGAGATTCATGTCCCGAAAAAAGATCCAGACTCTTTTCCTCACCAAACAGAGCGGTCTCGCCGTTCCATGCCTTGATCCCGCCACTCAGGTTATAGACGTCTTTAAAGCCATTTCCGACCAGAATCTGTGAAGCGACGCGGCTTCTGCCCCCGATGGCGCAGTATATCACGGTTGTTTTCTTCGGATCTATCTCATCAAGCCTCTCAGTCAGCTCCGACAGCGGGATCAATTTCGCCCCCGGAATATGACCCTGTTCATATTCCTTGGGTTGACGTACATCCAGAATAGTCAAGGCTTCAACAGCAGTGTCTCTGACCAAATCCCTGGCCCGATCTGGTTTCATGGACTTGACCGGGGTAAGGAACTGCCTCCAGCGCATATTTACCTCCTTTCCTCATCGAGAGATAATCAATGCGTCGTTCATACTAATAAACCGTGGGGCTGATCTCAACTTTTTTAAGAGCAATAGAAATATCCCTCTTCCCTTCCCCAAGACTTAGGATTCTCTCCCTCAAAAATCAGGGATTTCCCTATAGACTCCTTCATGTCCGCCCGTTAGACTAGCTATGCTGGGATCCCTATAATAGGATTCTTTCGGAGGATTGACTGGAATGTGATCGATCAGACATATTCCCGTTTTTGGCACATCAATTTTTGCTGTGATATCCTCAATATACCACAGATTGGCAATGAAAAGGCTCATCACAACATCTTGAGTCAGAAAGCAATCTACAGTTTATCGTCCTGGACCAGGAGAAAGAGAATAATTATTCCCCGGAATTTTGGATCGGGTTCATAATATCCTAATAGTAAGAAAAAGGATGGATATCAATGCATCTACGTATGTTGAAAAGAGGGCTATCATATTAATATCACGGCAGATAGCAATATTCTTGAATTCCCTTTCTTTTTCTTGTAAGAAAAGAAAATAAGTAAATGTCCGAGAAAAAGGATCAAATCCATAATAAATATGTTAGGGCAGAAGAAGAAAAATGGTAATTCGAAATGCAAAAGATTCCGACTCTGATGCTATAAAAAATGTCGTATTCACAATTTTGAAAGAATATGGATTGAAGCCTGATCAAAATACAACTGATCGAGATTTGGACAGTATTGAAGAAAGCTACTTTAATAAAGGCGGCTATTTTGGTGTCGTATTGGAGGATAGCACCATCGTAGCAACAATCGGGTTGCACAGAGAATCTGAGACTACATGTGAACTACGTAAAATGTATTGTGTTCCAGGCAGCAGAGGAAAAGGTTTAGGGAAAAAGATATTGGAATTTTCCATACAAAAAGCGAAAGAATTGGGTTTTTCGCGAATTGTATTGGAAACCGCATCACCGTTGAAAGAGGCAATTGGTCTATATAAGAGATATGGATTTCATGAATATGAACCTGAACAAATGTCAGACCGTTGTGACCAAGCATATGAATTGTATCTTTAAAAGCCCTAACATCAAACTGAACTCAGACGGCTAAATGCGGGGCGGTTTGAAAATTTGGAGTTGTCAACATGTTCAGCGACTTTCCGGAAGACCGCTTTTGTTTAGCCGCCGCTGGTTAGTTTAGTGTTAGCAGGTAAGGATTAGGAAGACATAAAGATGCCGCTTGGTGCGATCGCTGAAGGAATATTCCAATTAGTTATAGAATTTTTTGTCCAAATAAATTTAAAACCTTTATCAAAGGTGCTGGGTACATAATTCTAAGATATTTTTTTCAAATTGGTAGCGGAAATGAACTTGATCCAGATGGTGCAGGAGTAATAATCGTTGGAATTTTTTTGGTTACTTGTAGTATATGGTTTATATCGATTATTCGGATATTCTATTATATTTCAATTACTTCTAACCTCTCAATCAACAGTCCGGGCGATAATACGCCGCCCGGCGCCTATCAAGGCGTTAGCCAAACGATGAGGTGAACTGTAAAACTGTACAACAAAGGAATGAAAGCATGAAAAATAAACTGAAAAAATACACTACTATTGTTCTGAAAAGTTGGACTTTTGACCTTGTAACAGCATTGTTAATCGTAACATCCGTTCAGTCCTCACTAGCTGATTGG
>CAZFMX010000045.1:20163-26092 GCA_964520425.1 uncultured Desulfobacteraceae bacterium | reverse complement strand
TCGACCTGTGATAAGAGCGTTGAGGAGACAAAGCCGAACCTCACACCCCGGAGATAGGTTGAGGCGACGAATCCGGCAATATCACAGACGATCCCGCCTCCAATGCCAACCATAAAAGAGGATCGGTCCACCTCGAACTCTATCAGCTTCTCATAAAGCATCCGGACCGTATCCAGATTCTTAATTTTCTCCCCCATGCCGATCTCTATGATTTCAGTGGATGGGAAATATCTTTGATAAAGATGTTTGACGTTGCTATCTGTAATAATGACCGTTCTGACTGGAGGAATGTAATCCTTAAGATTTTGAAGGCTTTCCCCGACGTACAGGGTCGAGTCCCCTGAAGTTCCCTTGATCTTGAGTTCTCTCATTATTCGTTAATCCCTGTCATTGAGGTTTGTAACACCTTGAGCTTCTTCACCAACCGTGCAAACATCTCCGGGGGCATGGCCTGATCCTTATCACACAAGGCCTCCTCGGGTCTGTAATGGACTTCAACCATGATACCATCTGCGCCGGCCGCCAAACTCGCGAGAGACATGGATTCGATGAGACTCAGCCTGCCTGTTCCGTGCGAAGGGTCCACAATAATGGGAAGATGACTGACTTCCTTGACCGATGGCACGATGCTCAGGTCCAGAGTATTTCTCGTGTAGCTCTCATGGGTCCTGATCCCCCTTTCGCAGAGGATGACGTTCGGATTGCCTTCTGCAAGGATATATTCCGCGCAATTGAGCCACTCTTTCAGGGTCGAGTACATTCCTCTTTTCAGAAGCACCGGCTTGTTGACTTTCCCGACTTCCTTGAGGAGGGAGTAGTTCTGCATATTTCTGGTTCCGATCTGAAGAACATCGGCGTATTCGCATACCCAGGAGACATCTCGAGGATCAGTCACTTCGGTGACCACCGGAAGCCCGGTCTCTTTCTTCGCCTTTTCAAGAATCTTCAGGCCTTGCAGCCCCAGTCCCTGAAAATCATAGGGGGAGGTTCTTGGTTTGAATGCCCCACCTCTGAGCATGTCACCGCCGGCCTCTTTGACTTTCCGGGCCGTTTCCAAGGTCTGCTCCTCACTCTCCACGCTGCACGGGCCACCAATCACCACGAAATCCTTGCCGACCTTCACGTTGTCCACGGTGATGATGGTGCGTTTATCCTTTTCACCATTTATGGATGTAAGTTTAAGACTGTTCATTGTCCAATGATTTCCTTTCAATGCATGATGTCATGACCTTTGATCGCAAATAGTGATCGGCCAGGACGATTTTGACCATAGCCTCCAACACCGGAATGATCCGGGGAATAGAGGAAGTATCATGCCTTCCGGTGAATGTGATCTTGGCGGCATGTCCTTCCCTGTCCACAGTATCTTGTTCTTTCCCGATGGATGGAATCGGCTTCAGGGCCGTCCTCAGAAGGATGTCATCTCCGTTGGAGATTCCGCCGAGGATTCCTCCGGATCGGTTTGTGCCGAACCCCTTGGGGGTGATGGGATCATTATTTTCAGAACCCTTGAGCCCAGCCGCATCGAAGCCTTCTCCTATTTCCACGCCCTTTACTGTTCCGATAGACATGATCGCCTTGGCCAGTTCTGCATCGAGTTTGTCAAAGACAGGTTCTCCCAGACCCGCCGGACAACCTATGACTCGGATTTCTGCAATACCGCCAAGAGAATCTCCTTCTTTTTTCGCCTTTTTCACGGCCTCTTCCATTTTTTTTGTGGCTGTCGAGTCGGGGCAGAACAAGGGACTCTCTTCAACAGAATCCAGATCAATATTCTCTGCCTTCACCCCACCCAGTTCAAGAGTGTAGGCCATAATCTTAACACCTAAAGGGGCCAGGATCTTTCCGGCTACCACGCCGGCAGCGACTCGTGCCGCGGTTTCTCGGGCAGAAGATCTCCCTCCCCCCCTGTGGTCAAAGTGCCCGTATTTCTTGAAATAGGCATAATCAGCGTGACCAGGGCGAAAGAGCCGTTCCAGGGGCTTGTATGGCGTGCTGTCCGCGTCTTTGTTCTGAATGAAAAGGGCAATGGGGACCCCTGTGGTCAGACCTTCAAAAACACCGGATAAAATTTGTACCCTGTCCGTTTCTTTTCGAGCACTGGCGATACCAGGCTTTCCAGGTCTCCGTCGTGCCATGTCTCGGACGAAGTCTTCCGGGGACAGACTGATTCGGGGAGGGCAACCCTCAATCACTGCGCCGACGCCTTGTCCGTGTGATTCTCCAAACGTGGTGACTTTAAAAATGTGTCCGAATGTGTTTCCTGCCATGGTTTTATCCTTTCCTGTCCCTCAATCGTATCGGCAGATTCTTCATAATCAGTGCCGCGGCCTCTGTTTCGGAGAGTCTGGTCGTATCGACCACAAAATCCCCGGCCTCTTGGTACATCGATCTTCGGGTATTCATGACCTCCTCGATTTCCGCCAGAGGATCAGCTCCTGTCAAGGATGGCCTGATGTTCCCCGAATGCAGTTCTTTTTCCATTCTCTCCTTCAGGACGTCGGGTTGGGCGTCAAGCCAGACGACCCAACCATCCTTTTTCAGGGCCTTTACATTTTTCTTTTTGACGACAACTCCACCCCCGGTGGCGATGACATGATTGTCTTTTTCTGAGACCCTTACGATGACATCTGATTCGAGATTCCGAAAATGGTCCCAGCTCTTTGTTTTGATGATAGCCTCGATGTTTTCCCCAGCTTCCACCTCGATCAAGAGGTCTGTATCGGCGAAGTTCATGTGCAGCTCATCGGCGAGAATTCTGCCCACGGCCGTCTTTCCACTGCAACGATAACCTATGAGTACAATATTCATTCTATTCGGCCCAAATTTTTTGTATAACATGATGAAACTAAACGCTATTTCTATAAAAAATAAAAAAAGCCGTGGGCTTTAATTCGCCCACGGCTTTGAATTGGAAAACAGAAGCAATCAATCCCCGGGCAAACCTCTCCCCCAATAATAAAAAAAGAAGTTTTGCCAGGATTGATTGTTTTTCATCTTTTTACCTTTGATTTTTTTTAACAGAATTTCATTATTATACAAACCATTTCCCGATGTCAAGAGAATCTTTTTACCCTGATCCACCATCAAGGTATCATCTGCTGCGTTGCCTTTCCATCCTCCTCAGCCCGTCCTCCGCAGTACTCTGCTATGGAGGATGGATAGCCTGCTACGGAGGACGGGCGGTCGCTTCTCCTTACTGCGTATTGCTCATACGCCTCTATCGGCGCTCCTCGGCGCCTTGCATCTAACACCTCGCTGCCGCCCAGGATTCGCCCAAAACTATTAATCATAACACATAAATGGAAATCTGGTGGTGGATTTTGGCTAAGCCCGAATTATTTCCTTGACTTTTATTTCCAACGTTTTTAGTATGGCCGTTATGAAACGGGAAAGAAAGATAATTGTTCGAATATTTCAATGGTGGTGGCGCGACCCGAATAGGGAGGTGTGCCCGCTAGGATAGCATTCGTGACATGAAAAACCGTGGGCTTGCTTCCAGGAACCCTACGGTTTTCTTTTTTAATACAGTTTTTAGGAAAAGGGCCGTGGGGCGAAAATTCTCACGGCCCTTTGTTTTGAGGTTTTCTCACAAAAATTTGTGGGTGAAAAAGTACAATGAAATCGAACTGAAGAAAGGTGGTGAAGTCTTTTCGGAGAGACTGGCGGGAGGGCGCTGTCTTTTCACGTCTTATCTGTGGGGGAAGCCCTGGTTTTCCGTCTCGAAGAGGCGGGAAGAATAGCGGAGGGGGCAAGTTTCCCTCGCGGATAAGTCGTAGAAAAGACCAGGCTGGGAGCCTCGGAACCGAAGAAAAAGTTTCGCCGCCTTTCTCGAATATCCACTATCAATCATGGACCAAAATAGCATGGCAAACACAATCGAACCCACAAATTTTAATGATGGACCATTTTGGAGTCTGACGTGGAAATAAAACCTTCGTTTTCAGAATTTGAGTCTTTGGCAGAGAAGGGAAACCTGATCCCTCTATATCAGGAGATCCTGGCTGATACGGATACGCCCGTTTCGGCCTACTTGAAGATCAGGGATAAGTCGTTTTCTTATCTCCTGGAAAGCGCGGATGGCGGAGAGAGATGGGGGCGATACAGCTTTATCGGGTACAAACCCTTCCTTTCAGTCTTGTCACGTGACGAAGAGATCGAGATATTTGAAAAAGGTGAAAAGAAGATCCTGAGAGATGTGGAGAATCCTTTGAATGTCCTGCGGGATCTGATTCGGGATATCAGACCCGTGACGATCCAGGAGCTTCCACCCTTTCAAGGAGGATTTGTAGGGTACTTTAACTACGATTTGATCAGGACATGGGAGTATCTTCCCGGAATTTCCCCTGAAGATATGCCGGAGTCCATGTTTACATGTGCCAGTCGCCTCATCGTTTTTGACCACCTGACCCATCAGGTCAAGATCGTTGCCTTCGCCTATGTGCGTGAAGATGAGGATTTGAGAGATGTCTATGATCGCGCCTGTGATGGAATCCATGAGACGATTCAAGAGTTACAGGGCCCTCTTCCCACAGTTTCCAAGACAGAGGCATTCTCCGTCTCAGAGCTCGAGTCCAATTTCAAAAAAGAGGATTTTGAAGAAATAGTCCGCATAGGGAAAGAACATATTGTGGCGGGTGATGTCATTCAAGTGGTCCTCTCTCAAAGATTTTCAGGGGAGGTTTCAGGGGATGATTTCATTCTTTACCGGAATTTGAGGAGCATCAATCCGTCGCCCTATATGTTCTATCTCAATTTTGGAGAGGTCAGACTGGTTGGGTCATCTCCTGAAATCCTTGTCCGGCTGACCGACGGAAAGATAGAACTCCGACCCATTGCCGGGACTCGGCAAAGGGGAAAGACACCTGAGGAGGATCAGGCCCTGGAGGCGGACCTCATGGCAGACCCCAAGGAACGGGCCGAGCATATCATGTTGGTTGATTTGGGGAGAAACGATGCCGGGAAAGTGGCCACGGCCGGGTCCGTAAGTGTGCCCAGCCTCATGCATGTGGAGTATTACTCCCATGTGATGCACATCGTCTCCAGCGTGGAAGGAACTTTGAGCCCTGATATGGATGAATTCGACCTGTTTATGGCGGCCTTTCCGGCAGGGACCGTTTCAGGTGCTCCGAAGATCAGGTCTATGGAGATTATCAGTGATCTGGAGCCGACCCCGAGGGGACCCTATGCCGGAGCGGTAGGGTATTTTGGTTTCAATGGGAACATGGATTTTTGTATCACGATTCGCACCATTTCTATCATAGGAAACAAACTCGCGATTCAGGTTGGAGCGGGTATTGTCGCGGATTCATCTCCGGAAGAGGAATATCGTGAGACCTTGAGGAAGGCGGCTGCCATGTTTAGGGCGATTGAGAGGGTTAAAGAAAAGTGACGGCTTCGCAAAAAGTCCAACTGCTGCGTTATGCTTCATCCTTAGTCATTGCGGCGTACTGTACGTACGCCTCATTTCTCAGGATTAACAAGCCTTGCATTTGGAACTTTTTTCTTTGCCATCCTGTTTTGGGTGTTCGATGCCACCCAGTCCCTCTCCAGAGCGGGACCGCCCTGTTATGGGGATGCGTAGATTAAGACCCACTGAATCTAGTTCTCCCCCTCCAAGAGATCCCCGAGCCTCTATTTGGGTCGGACAGTTCGTTATAGGGCTAAAGAAAAGTAAGAGGCGTATGACAGTTTGGTGTTGACCCAAATGTGGGCTCAGCAATCTCTTTTCAGGACGAAGGCGCTCTCAGGTCGTGCAGGATTCAGAGCCACTCAGGCGGGCGGAGGGTTGTTCAGGGGCAGTGTGAGAGTGTTTCTTTCAGATGTGTTTTGCGATAGCTTCCCGCCCGCCCTGCTGTGGGGATGCGCGGATTCAGACCCACTGAATCTAGTTCTCCCCCTCCAAGAGATCCCCGAGCCTCTATTTGGG
>CAZFMX010000045.1:0-20063 GCA_964520425.1 uncultured Desulfobacteraceae bacterium | reverse complement strand
AGACCCACTGAATCTAGTTCTCCCCCTCCAAGAGATCCCCGAGCCTCTATTTGGGTCGGACAGTTCGTTATAGGGCTAAAGAAAGATGATATTTAGTGAGGCTGTTAAATATGATTCTTATGATTGATAACTATGACTCTTTCACCTACAACCTGGTTCAGGCCTTCCAGGTAATCGGAGAAGACGTTCAAGTGCGAAGGAACAATAAGGTGGACCTCTCAGGCCTGAAGAGTCTGAATCCCGCCTCGATTGTCATTTCGCCCGGTCCTGGTTCTCCGGATGACGCGGGGATCTCTGTCGAAGCCATTGCTCATTTGGGTCCGGAATTACCTATCCTAGGTGTCTGCCTGGGACACCAATCCATAGCAGCGGCTTTTGGCGGCAGGGTAATCCGGGCACAGAGGATTATGCATGGCAAGACGTCCATGATCCACCATGACGGAAAGACCATTTATCAAGGTATCCCCAATCCTTTTGAAGCTACCCGCTATCATTCACTGATCGTGGAAAGGGAGTCCTTGCCGGATTGCTTCGAGATAAGCGCGTGGACCGAGGAAGGGGAGATTATGGGGATTCGGCATCGTGAATATGTTGTAGAAGGAGTCCAGTTTCATCCGGAATCCATTTTATCAAGTACCGGCCCCAGTATTCTCAGGAATTTCTCGAATATGGCCCGTGTTCTCTAGCATGGTTCATATACGGTGTCGTAACTTTTTTGTAGGAGTCGCGGAAATATTTTGGGCTCAGTCCTCTCTTTTCAGGGCCGAAGAGATATATAAGCAGTGCATGATTTGTTGTCATTCAGGCGGGCGGGGGGTTGTTTTGTCGTAGTATGGAAGTCCGTCTTTACTGCATATGATGGTGATAGTCTGCCGCCCGCCAATGTACGGGGGCGTGCGAATGAAGACCCACTGAAACAAGTTCGGCACTTCCAAGAGACCCCCGAGCCCAAAAATCATGATGAAGACAACCAAACTGGAGGAATCGAAAGATGATCAAGGAGGCTATTGCAAGGGTGGTGGAAGGGAATGATCTGACACGGAAAGAGATGGAAGGGGTCATGGAGGAGATCATGACCGGCAATGCCACTCCTGCCCAGATCGGGTCATTCATCACGGCCTTGAGAATCAAAGGGGAGACTGTGGATGAGATTACCGGCGCGGCTACGGTGATGAGGGCCAAAGCAGTGAAAGTCAATTTCGAGGGTGATACCCTACTGGATACCTGCGGGACTGGAGGAGACGGGACCCATACATTCAATGTCTCAACGGCAACGGCCTTAGTGGCTGCAGGGGGGGGTGTGAAAGTCGCGAAACATGGAAACCGGGCGGTCTCCAGCCTCTGCGGAAGCGCAGATGTGCTGAAAAACCTGGGCGTTTCCCTGGATATCAGCCATGAGGATGTGGGGAGGTGTATTCAGGAGGTAGGGATCGGTTTTCTCTTTGCCCCCCTCTTTCATGGGGCTATGAAATACGCTGCCGGTCCCAGACAGGAAATCGGCCTCAGGACCATTTTCAACATGTTGGGACCCCTGACTAACCCGGCCGGGGCGACCGTTCAAGTCCTGGGTATTTATGCGCAGGAGCTTACCGATAAAATCGCACGAGTGCTGGGCAATCTTGGTACCAGGGAGGCCTTTGTGGTCTGTGGAGAGGGGACCTATGATGAGATCAGCATATGCAGTCCCACCAGGGTATCCCATTTGAAAGATGGAAACGTGGAGACCTTTGAAATGACGCCGGAACAGTATGGGTTCAAGAGAGCCAACCCGGAGGAGATCAAGGGCGGGGATGCCCAGGAGAGTGCCAGGATTATTCGAGAGCTTCTGGATGGTCAGAAGGGCCCGAAGCGGGATATGGTCATTCTTAACGCGGCGGCCGCTTTTGTTGTCGCGGGGCTTGACGAAGATTTAATAGGGGGCATTGAAAGGGCCAAGGACTGTATCGATTCCGGCCGTGCCAAGGAAAAGCTTGATGCCCTGGTCGATTTTACACAGAAGTGCGAGGTTGCGGGATGAGATGAGAGCACGGTACACGGTGCAAGGATGACAAATATTCTGCCTTATGCCGTGTGCCCTGAGCCATGCGTCTATTTTGGGGTTTCAAAGGATTTTTCATGCATTCGAAACTAAAAGAGATACTCGCTGAAAAAGAAAGAGAGGTCGAGAGACTGAAGAGAGAAGGGCTGACAAGGAGGCCCGAAGATCCTCTTCCCCCTGTTCGGGATTTCAAAGAGACGCTTTCCGTACCGGGCAAGATCAACCTGATTGCCGAAATCAAGTATGCCTCTCCTTCAGCCGGGGTCATTCGGGAGAATGTGAATCCCCTATCTGTGGGTCGAATGTACGAAGAGGCCGGGGCCGCGGCCATCTCACTCCTGACCGATCAGAAGTTTTTTGGCGGAGACCTGAAGAACCTGCCGCTTCTGAAAAAGGCCATTGCTTTACCCATACTCCGCAAGGACTTTATTATAGATGAGATTCAAATCGAGGAATCGTCTCTATGGGGAGCGGATGCCATTCTGCTGATTGCGCGGATTCTGACGAAGGAGCAGTTGACAAAGTTCTTGGAGCTCTGCCGAACCTTTGGCATGGCAGCTCTGACAGAGATCCATGATCAGGATGACCTCGATAAAGCCCTTGAGTGCGGGGCCGAAATCATCGGTATAAACAATCGGGATCTGGATACCTTTGAAATCAGTCTGAATACGACCCTTGAATTGGCCCCGCGCATCCCGGAGGGATATGTCAAGGTCAGTGAAAGCGGAATCCACTGCGAAGAAAATGTTTTTCCCTTGAAACAGGTGGGGGTCCAGGCCATTCTGGTGGGAACCAGTCTGATGCAGAGTCACGATATCAAGGAGAAGGTGAGAGAATTGGCAGGGCTTTAAGCCGTTTTATATGTCCTTTCGTCTGTGCCCGTCTGTGTTCGTCTAGGGAGCGTGGCGAGCGGGCGGCTAATAGACCTTACAAGGAAAAGAGATGATCAAAGTCAAGATATGCGGCATTACCAATCATGAAGACGCCTCTGAGGCGGTAAGACTGGGGGCGGACGCGCTGGGATTCATCTTTGCCCCGAGCCCGAGGCAAATCGATCCTGAACTGGCACGGGAGATTATTTCTGATCTCCCGCCTTTCGTAGGGACCGTAGGCGTCTTTGTAAATGAAGAATTAAGCGTCATTCAGGATAGGGTGACCTACTGCGGTCTGGACATGGTGCAGCTCCACGGAGATGAGCCTCCGGAGTTCTGTGGGGAGCTGATGCCGCGGACCATTAAGTCTTTTCGGATCAAGGACGCGTCCTCTCTATCTCAAATAGGCGCATACAAAGGACGGGTCAAGGCCCTGCTGTTGGACACCTATCAGAAAGGCCTAAGAGGAGGAACGGGTAAAACATTTGATTGGGACCTGGCAGTCGAAGCGGGGAAGTTCGGGATGCCGATTATTCTTTCGGGAGGACTGGGGCCATCCAATATCGAGATGGCCGTTTCAACGGTGAAACCCTATGCCGTGGATATGAGTAGCTCGATCGAAGCGCGGCCCGGGGAAAAGGACCACGCGCTTATGAGGGAGTTGATAGAAAAAGTCAATTCAATGAGAAGAGGGCTTTCGAATGATTAGACGTGGTTATTACGGGGAATTCGGAGGGGCATTTATCCCTGAGGTCCTGGCCGCGACAGTCGATGACCTTGTGGAGGTCTTTGAAAAGGCAAGGAATGATCCTGCCTTTTGGCAGGACTATGAGGATATCATGTCCACCTATTCCTGCCGGCCGACGCCGCTGACCTTTGCGGAAAATCTGACTCGGCACTTTGGGGGGGCGCGTATCTACATCAAGAGGGAAGACTTGAACCACACAGGCGCCCACAAGGCCAATAATGTCATGGGACAGGGGCTGCTGGTCAAACGCATGGGAAAGACCCGGGTCATTGCAGAGACCGGAGCGGGCCAACATGGCGTGGCCACCGCTACCATGGCGGCCAAGTTCGGATTTCGTTGCACCATCTATATGGGCGAGGTGGACGTCGCCAGACAGAGACCCAATGTGTTTTGGATGGAGCGCCTGGGTGCGGAGGTCATTCCTGTCAAGGAGGGGACCCGGATACTCAAAGACGCCATCAATGAGGCCCTTCGCGACTGGGTGACCAACATGGATGATACCCACTATGTCCTCGGGACGGCCTGCGGCCCTCATCCCTTTCCGGAAATGGTCTCCTATTTTCAATCGATCATCGGAAAAGAGGCGCGCGCGCAGATCCTGGAAAGGGAGAACCGGCTCCCCTCCCGAGTTTACGCCTGTGTGGGGGGAGGGTCCAATGCCTTAGGGATCTTCAGTGGTTTCTTTGACGATCCTGTCGAGCTTGTGGGGGCTGAGGCCGGAGGCAAAGGGCTTAAGAGCGGACATCACGCGTCGCGCTTGGCTTCGACAGACGGGAGTGTAGGTGTCGCACAGGGGTATAAGACCTATTTTCTTCAGGATTCAGAAGGACAGATGAAGGAGACCCATAGCGTGGCTGCGGGCCTTGATTATGTGGGTGTATCTCCCATCCTTTCTTCTTTTCGGGAAGAGGGGAGGGTCCGATTCGAGGCAGCTACGGACCAGGAAGTCCTGGACGCCGTGTCTCTCACCCTGAAAAAAGAAGGGTTGGTCCCGGCTTTGGAGTCTGCCCATGCCTTTGCGCAGGCATTCAAAGAGGTTTCGGGTCTATCCGAAGATGAAATCATCATCATCAACCAGTCGGGCAGGGGAGACAAGGACATCTTCACCATCGCGGATGCCTTTGAAGATCCGACATGGAGAGCATTCATTAAAGAGAAGGCGGAGGAATACAGTGCTTGAGTCGTATTTACGTGAGAGATTGAAGGAACAGGATATCCTGGTCATGAGCCATATCGTCCTGGGTTATCCCTCGTTTGAGGAGTGCTTCAAGATCATTGAAGCCATGGTCAAGGGAGGGGTGGATCTGATGGAATTGCAGATTCCCTTTTCCGAACCCATTGCCGACGGCCCGGTAATTCTTCGTGCCAATCAAACGGCCCTGCAGAAGGGGGTCACCGTTCAGGCGTGTCTCGATTTCGCTCAAGAGGTTGCCAATGCTTTTGATATCCCTTTTCTTATAATGACTTACTACAATATCCTTTTCAAATATGGAGTAAAACGCTTTATCGTGGAATTATCCAAAAGGAATCTGCGGGGTACGATTGTTCCGGATCTTCCTCCGGAAGAGGGGGAGGAATACCTGAAAGCTATGCAAGACCAGGATCTTTCCCCCATATTCATTCTTTCCCCGACCTCATCCGATGCCCGAATGGCGTATATCGCTTCTCTGGCCCGGGGATTTGTCTACTGTGTCGCCCGAAAAGGGGTTACGGGCGCGGACACGGACTTTTCCAGGGAATTGACCGAATACCTCGCCAGATGCCGCAGGGCGACCTCTTTACCCCTTGCCCTTGGTTTTGGGGTGAAGGAAAAGGCGGATATCGATTATTTGCGAGGAAAGGCGGATATCGCGGTCATCGGGACCCAGATGATCAGGCTGGTGGAGAGTGAGGGGGTCGGTGCGGTGGAGGAGTTTATTCGCAACTTGCGTTAAGCCGCAGGATATCTCAGATTTCCAAAACTCTTCTTACACAAAGTCCACCTGTGGTTCAGCTTCGGCTGCCTTCAAAAAAATAATCCCTAAAATGATGCCATTCAATAAGTACAGGGCGAGGCCGATTGGTGTTAAAATGATTGATACGAAGCAGGAAGAGGCGATTATTGTAAGGATTGCCCATGTGCGAAGTGATCCATAGGGATCTTCACGTATCGCGAGAAGACGCGCCCCCAGGAATATTCCGACAGCCCCACCTACAAGAAGAGAAAATATGTATAATACAAGACCAAGTGTGTCCGAAATAGGAAACAGGGCTTCGATATACGCCATCAAAATGTCTTTTACGCCTATAATGATAAAGACTATGATCTGGAGTGTGATGATCACGTCTGCTTTATAAAAATCATATCGCTCATTCAGAAGGCGTCTGAACTGGATAAGAACATAAACTGTGCCAATCCATCTAAAGAAAATGAGAGGAGTAAATATCAAAAACAAAAACAAGGGTTTTAAGAATGATGGATCGCTGCGGAAAACAAGCGATGAGATAAACAAGGGTATCTCGAGGATTCCCAGACAAATAGAAAGCCATCCAGCGATTTTAAAGTGCGAATCCCGGATAGATTGTGGCGAAATGTCCGTACTCGATTCAATCATGTAGATCCCTCCTGAAACAGGTCTTACCGCAAAAATGTCAAACAAAATCAGGGATATACTCCAGAATGTCCCCGGACTCACACTCGAGTTCGCGGCAGATGGCGTCAAGTGTGCTGAAGCGGATTCCTTTAACCTTGCCTGTTTTGAGCAGGGAAAGGTTTGTAATTGAAATGCCGATCTTCTCGGATAGTTCCGTCAGGGACATTTTCCTTTTTGCCATCATGACATCTAATCTGATTTCTATAGCCATGTGCCGTATCATACAAAGAATTTTTAGATTGTCAACAATTTTTTTATGTAAATCGTAAAAAATTTTTAATTTACATAAACTGAATGACAGACGGGATAGAGGAAGAGAGAGTGAGGAGCCCTCTTTTTCCACGTTTCCAGGTCTCGGTGATTTAAATAGTCAAAAAGCCATAACATCTTGCTATGACGGGTATTTTCAGCCTATTTTTGTTGTCGGGTATGTTTTGTGGTGAACCATTGGACAAGTTCTGACGACCTATAGATATCATGAAAAGAAACAGCGAACAGATTCTGACGGAATGGCTGGTTCTTAAGGCACGGAGCGGGGATGTGCGTGCTATGAATCTGTTGGTGAAGGAATGGCATCCCAAGCTGCTTCGTTATACCTCCCGCCAGATTCGGGACGAAGAAGCAGCGAAGGATGTGGTGCAGGATACATTTCTGAAGGTCACCAAAGGCATACGAAAGCTCAAAGATCCGGGTGCGTTTCCGAGATGGCTTTATCAAATCCTGCATCGACGCGGTGTGGATTATCTTCGGTGTGAGATGAGAAGCAGAAGAAACGACGATTTTGCTGCACCGGCGAATCAAACCTTGGATGAAGACAAGACAACAGAATCACTCGATATTCAAAAGGCATTGCGCAATCTGGATAGCGACAGCTACCAGGTCGTTCATTTACATTACCTGCATGGTTTTAATTTAAAAGAGGTTTCTCGAATTACAGGCGTTCCGGAAGGGACGGTGAAATCAAGGTTATATTCTGCTCGCAATCATTTGCGACAATTGCTGGGAGGAAAAGATCATGAATGATATCGATGACAAAATCTTGGAAGCATTGAGCTCTGAAGATCAAGAAGTGATGGAAAACTATGGTAAGGAGCTTGGGTTGTTTGACCTCATAGCCGAGAGTTTCAGGGGAAAATTGGGATTTATAAGGATCACAGTTATTATCATGATTGTGGTTTTTATCGTTGTATTAATCCATAGCGCCATCAACTTCTTTTCAATCGAAGAGTTAGCCTCGAAGCTCGACTGGCTGGCAATCGGTCTCTTTTCTTTAACTGCGGTTGTCGTGGGCCGACTCTGGTATTGGATGGAATTGAATCACCTTTCCACCATACGGGAAGTGAAGCGACTGGAGTTGCAGGTATCGCTGCTGGCGAAGAAGCTGATGTAAGAGGAACATACGCCGCAGGAGCTACTACGATAGGTAGCTGGAACTAAACAGCCTTTCTCAGAAAAAAGTACAGAGACTACAGAGGGACGACCTGAACAATAATTATTCACAATCTTCAGAAATGGACTTTTTTTTCAGGTCGTCCGCCTTTCTACGTGTATATGGCAGATTTCAATAGGCCTGATTCCTCTGGTACATTATTCTCCTATCAAAGGCTTGGTAAAACCTGCGATCATGAGCAGTGATCGCAGATTGTTTTGGACCCCCGCTTTTTCGGACTAAACCATATTTTAAAGAATTTCAATTATCACTTTTTTCTTTTCTTTCCTTGTCAATTTGAATATAGATTTCAAATAAGCAAGAAAAAAACGACCTTTCACAGATCGCCTCGATAACCGCTCATGACTATCAGAGGAGGTCATAAAATGAATGAATACCATCCTGCAAAACAAAGCATTACGGTGACGGTTGGAGAATCTGTAAGAATAATCCGTGAATTACAGGAATTGAGTCAAAATCAACTTTCAACCCTAACAGGGTTTCCTCAGACAACCATTTCAGCAATCGAGAATGATCGTGTTCGTCTCGGGGTTGAGCGTGCTAAAATTCTGGCTCGAGCCCTAAAGGTCTACCCGGGTGTTCTTGTTTTTCCTGGTTGGGAATTGCCGAACGAAGCCGCAGCATAACATTTCTCTTTCAGCCGACAGCTAAAAGCTGCAGCTGATCCCATTCATACTGATGTGACCCGGGTTCTCGGTGTCAAAACTTCTTCTGTGAATCCGTTAGTTGTATCTGATAAATTTATGAGTTTTGATCAATATAGGTAAGTTGATCCAAAACCGCCTTCCCGGTTTACAAGTTGCTCCGGAACCAATGTGTAATGATGTGTTGAAGTGAGAGGGATCTTTCAAACCAAAATAGAGGAGGTATTCGCTATGAACGGTGCCCTCAGAAAGAATCCAGTATCTTTCGTTTTTAAGTTATTCATAATACTTATCTTTGCCGTCGCGGCAACGATCCCATCCTTCGCGGAGGGCCCTCAACGGCTTTCTCCGGAAGTTCATGAAGCGCTGCGGGCTATGGCTGCGGGCAAAGCCACAACACGACAAGAAGCTCTGTTGTTCGCGAACAATGACGCGATCAATAAGGCACGTATCGCCAAGCAAATTCCGGATGCTCAATATCAGTCTGCGCAGAGACGTTTTAAAGAGATGAATTATGAATTCGCTGAAAAAGCAGCCAAATCTGTCGGAGCCGAATTTGAGGTTCAAAAATCAAAAACCATTCGCTCGCAACCGGGAACGGATTCGGATTACATAACGAAAGTAGAGTCCAGTCAACAAATCGCAGATATGCAGGCAAATTATGACAAACAAGTGAATGAGTTGCTACAGCAGAATAATATAACGTCTGTGGATCGGGCGGATTGGCACAATAAACTCGACACGGACTTTATGGCTGATCCAAAAGGGGTAAGCCAGGCGGAATTTGAGCGCATTGCGGAAATAAATAATGACGCCTATAAGCGACGGGCTGCTGCTGAATGGGAATATAAATCGCGCAATCCCGAAGCAGGGCCCATATCGCAGCATGAAACCAAAGAGTATATTAAGGAGATGGAGGATTTTCGTAATAAGAAAAACAGCCAGATTGAAGAAATTCAGGGCCGTGGAAACATAGAGAGCGGTTCACTGGATGAAGGAAAACTTATACAAAAACAGGCACAACAACAGAAATATGATTCACGCATTGGAGATGCGGATGCCAGATACCGCGCTGATCATGGTTTATCGGATGCAGATAATCCCACCCATGGTTTGGCAAAAGACGGCGCAATCCGAGAACCGGATATTACTCCCGAAAAGGCTCGAGAAATACTGGGAAAAGGGCTAAATGAAAGATTGACGGAAGCTGATATGCAAGTCGCACAAGAAAGTTTTAATGCCCGTCGCCAAGCAGCTTTCGCTACCGAGGAAAATATTCATCGTAACGCCACCCGTAGTGCGGCAGAAGGTATCATGGAAAAGGCAAATTTGGACGCGGAAGTTGATGAGTGGATGCGGCAAAAAAAGCTGACACCCTCGGATGCGCCGAGAGGCTATAGTAAAAACGCGGCTAGAGACGCGGCAGAGATCATGGAGAATATGCCTCCTGCTGAAAAAGCAAGATTTATGGCGGAGGTTGAAGCCAAGTTACCGATAGATCCGAATACGGGTATGTTAACACCAGAAAGCCAAAGGATCATGAATGATTTAAAGGCTGAGATGAGAAAACGACCTGGGAAAAGCCCCGGTACGAAAAAGCTCCCGGATGCGGATACAGCTAAGGTCTCAGAGCCTGACAATCCGAAGGTGAATGATCCTGACGCACCTAAGGTAGCTGATATAGATAATCCCAAAGTCGGGGATATTGATGGTTCGAAAGTAGGTGATATAGACGGGTCCGAAACGAAAGGTGGAGGCGTGCTGGAGACAGTTGGTGAGGTTATGACGGCAAGTGATATTCTAAACACCGGACAAGATGTTGTGGATTATATGGAGGGGAAAAAGTCCGGCGCCGAAGTAGTGGAAAACGCGGCCGTTAATTTTACCCCGGCTGGTCAGATTTATTCGGTCGCGAAGCAGTTAGACAAGAAATCCAGTGATTATGGTGATGCTCAGTTGAGCGCGGACGAGGTGAACCGGGCCCAACAGCAAGCTTACGCAACGACAGCAGGGCTGGAAGCGCGTAAACAAGGGGCAACAAAGGAAGAGGCCCATGCCATTATGGTCGCCTTACGCAGCGGCTATCCGGAAAGGGCTGAACAAATGGCGCAAGAGCTTCGCGACCGCGGTTTAGATTTTCATATACCGGAAGCTCCGGAGGAATATACGGTTGAACCTGATGATGGCTATGTTGATCGTATAGGACAGGTGGCCACCGGCATTGGCAGTCAACTATATCGTGCTGGAAATTTTGTTTTGGATACAGCCAAAAATGTGCATGAGATTGACACGGCCAAGGATAGCATTCTGAAAGATAACATGGATGTCGCCATCTCCGAAATAACGCATGAACAACAGGCGCAAGGTTTATACGACAGGCTGGTCGCGCAAGGCGCTGATCCCCAAGAGGCCCTGGAGGCTGTCACTCAATTTAAGGAAGGAAATTTTCGTACTTTATCTGATTTACGCAAAACACTACAGGACCATGAACAAGCTGTAAAGGGGACTGACGATACGGTTTCAAATGACGCGTTGTTGGCCGCCGTAGGACCCTCACAGGAAATTTGGGACCGGCAGATTGGCGGTGAATCTAAAACCAATTTCGGGCTGCAGGAAACCGGTCACGAGCAGTTAAACAGAGAGGCACCGAGAAAACGGCAAGACGAGGTTTCGAATGAATTTTTAACACCGGATGATCCGAGCGTATTAGAGGAAGCCAGGGTTGCTGAAAAATATGTGGAGGAAAACCCGGTGCCTGAGTGGGAATTGGATATAAGAGAGAGAGAAAAAAAGTCAGCGGAAATACGCGGGGAGATGTTGGACGAACTGGCGCCTGTCATAACAACACTGATAGAAACCGGTGTTACGAGTGCCGAAGGAATATCTCGTTCAGGAAAAAGTTCCTACTCAGGACAATCGGGAGATCCGTCGAAGGGTGTTTCAGAGGCAAAAGAATCATATTACGAATCACTTGAGGGAGAGGAAAAAGGCGGGTCGGTTTATAGTGTCATCAAATGCGTGAAGAAAAAAGGACCTCATATGAAAAGTGACGCAATACTCTATCAGATATCCGGACCGGGTATTGTCCGACTAACGGGCTATGATGAATGCACCCAGGTTTGGGGTCCTGACCGGTTAGAAAACTGCATGTCAAAATTGTCTGATCTGCAGTCTGCCCAACGAGGTCCTTCCGATCGGGAAAAACAGCAAGACTCTTGGATATCGGAAGATGGCCTCATGAGTATGGAGACGGGTGATACAACGGTTGAAGGTGAGGATGAGATCAACGACTATTGGCCAGCAGGAAAGAATTAGAGGTGTCAACGCCATGAATAGAAACAAAACTTATCGATTTTTGATTCTTGTTGTGGTTCTCGTGTCTATTGGTTGCTTGACATCATGTGAGACACATTACGCTCAAAAGGCATTAAGGGAAGATCCACTACATAAGGACAATGTTCTCGCGGGCGAGAAAAGCCCCATCGACGGGCTGTGGCATGATGGGTATTACACGCAACGAATCGACAGGGGCAGGATGTACCCTTCAATTGAGAACAAAGGAAAACATTACGCGTTTGGCTACGATACCTATTGGCCTATGGTGAGTATGGGGGATATCGTCTGGGTAGCACCGGGGCGGTATCGAGCCATGTATTTGGGAAAATCAAACAAGCTCGATCGGCCCTGCACCCTAACGGTCATTTCCAACAAAAAGATCGCTCTAAAATTTGGGGACAAGATTGATCAATTCTATACTCGGGTCAAGCTGGACAACGAAAAGTGGTTCCTTGACGATTTGAATCAATTCAGACAACAATCGACTGCGAGTCGAAGACCATCACCTTCAATCAGTATCCATGAAGTATCCACTGACCCGGTCGTTGTTCCCCAGGGACAGCCATTCGATCTCCTCGTTGACTATACCGCGAATGATCCCAACACAAATGACCCTACCCTGCCCGTAGAGTTCTCCTATATGGTCAAACAGGGTGATGAGATCTTATTTAAAAGCAGACCTCAAATTGCCACCAGTCCCAACGGTCGTCCCACAGAAAGGATCGTTCACCTGAAAGGAGCGATTGATAAGGGGGCCTACATCATCGAGATCTCATTAATATACGGCGGACTAAGAGAAACCCAACCGGCTAATCTGTTCATTTCAGAAGAATGATGAGCTGAACATGGACCAAGTCAACGATTTAATTATAGGCACATATAGGGAAAAAGGGGGTAGTAAGATGTCGGAGAATATTCTGTCAGATCGCCGTAAAAGAGATGGGATATTCGGGGGCTGATGTGGATCAATTTCCTGGAGTCACAACTTCTGCCGTGAATCCGTTAGTTGTATCTGATAAGTTTATATATTTTGATAAATATAGGTAAGTTGATCCAAAACCACCTTCCCCGTTTACAAGTTGCTTCGGAACCACCGTTTACCCCTTTACCTTTAACAGCAACCAGTGTGAAGCGGGACGCTGTAAGGTTATTGAACGAAAAGGAGAACCATGATGAAAGTCAGCCCTCTTGCAGGAAAGCCTGCTCACTCATCCATGTTGCTTGACGTGCCAAAGCTCATCGCCGCTTACTACACCGAGACCCCTGACTCCTCTGTACCCGGGCAACGGGTCGCCTTCGGCACCTCGGGTCATCGGGGCTCCGCCTTCAAGAAATCATTCAACGAACACCATATTCTCGCCATGACCCAGGCCATTTTCCTCTATCGCAAAAAGGAGAAGATCGATGGTCCCCTTTTCATGGGGATGGATACACACGCGATCTCTGAGCCCGCCTTTCGAAGCGCACTGGAAGTGCTCACGGCAAATGGTGTGGATGTCATGATTGCGGAGAAAGATCAATATACCCCGACACCGGTCCTATCCCACGCGATTCTCACCTATAATCGAGGACGAAAAACAGGCCTTGCCGACGGCATCGTGATCACACCTTCCCACAACCCCCCTGACAGTGGCGGCTTCAAATACAATCCTCCGGAGGGTGGACCTGCCGAACCTGTCGTCTCAGGCTGGATCGAGGCGAGAGCCAATGAGTTTCTCAAAAACGACCTTGCAGGGGTTAAAAGGATCCCCTTTGAAAGGGCTCTCCGTGCTTCGACGACACACCGTCACAATTATCTCGACGCCTATGTAGACGATCTTGGGAATGTGATAGACATGGATGCCATTCGTAGTGCCAAGATCAGCCTTGGCGTAGACCCCCTCGGAGGAGCGGGCATTCATTACTGGAACCTTATCGCTGAGCGTTACGGCCTGGACCTCACCGTCGTTAATGACGCCATTGATCCCACCTTCGGTTTTATGACGGTCGATTGGGACGGTCACATCCGCATGGACCCGTCGTCGCCTTATGCAATGCAAAGACTCATCGGCCTGAGGGACCGCTTCGACATTGCCTTTGCCTGTGACACCGACCATGACCGACACGGGATTGTCACCAGGAGCGCGGGTCTGCTTCAGCCCAATCACTACCTTTCGGTCGCCATCGACTACCTCTTTCAACATCGGCCGAATTGGCTCAAAGACGCGGCCGTGGGAAAGACCGTGGTCAGCAGTCAGATGATCGATCGCGTCACGGCAAAGCTTGGCCGGAAACTCTACGAGGTGCCGGTTGGCTTTAAGTGGTTCGTCGGGGGTCTCCTCGACGGGTCCCTTGGATTCGGGGGAGAGGAAAGTGCCGGCGCGTCTTTTCTGCGACGAGATGGTACGGTCTGGGTAACGGATAAAGATGGAATCATCCCGGCCCTCCTCTCGGCGGAGATCACCGCGTGGATGGGTCGTGATCCCGGTGAGATTTATCGTGAGTTCACGGCCGAATTCGGCGAGGCTTCCTACAAACGGATTGATGCACCTGCCACCATGGAACAGAAAACCATACTGAAAAAAGTCTCGCCGGCACAGTTCCGATTGACAGATCTAGCCGGGGAAAAGATTCAGGCCGTGCTTACCCATGCACCTGGTAATGGCGCGCCGATCGGCGGAATAAAGGTGATCGCCGACAACGGATGGTTTGCCGCACGCCCGTCGGGGACGGAAGATATCTACAAGCTTTACGCGGAGAGCTTCCTCGGAGAGGATCATCTGGGCCGCATCTTTGAAGAAGCGGAAGCGGCTGTTAACGATACTTTGAATAGAAAATAGGGGACCAGGCGAAATATTCTCTGCTTCCGCCAGTCCAAATAGATCATTCACTAGTGTCCATCCAGAAACGAGGAATTTTGGCTAAGGTCAAGTCGAAGACTCCTGATTTTAAGCGGGGGAACGTGATGACTCTTTCAGTTCCGAAAGTCGCGGGACTGAAATGTTCGCCTGCCCCGTGGAATACTAGGCATATTCCACTGGGGTGTCCATCTGTGGCAAAATGCTTTTCCCATCATGTTTTTAGATAGCAAGGTAAAACACTACCGGAGATGTGACCCATTTTCTTCGCCGTCAAGTTGCTTCGGGACCACCATCCCCCTTTATATCACAGCTGACGACCTAGAATGTCAAGACGCCCCTTAAGCCATCTAAGTTTTTTCTCCCTCATAAATCAGGGTTTTCCCTGATTGACAGAACACATTAGAATCTGGAAAACATGTTGATCTTCGTCGAGTTCCATGCTGCATTTCAGTTGGAAGAGACGAGATAATTCCAATTACTGACACTGTCCACTGACAATATGACAAAAGGAGGCTTGTGGAATGAACGATTTGAATAACCCCGATATAGAGAGTTTTTGCATGGAGTTATTTGGAGCGTTTCATGGAGTGTTGTCGTGGGCATGGGACAGTCGGTTTAGGACGGTTTTTGCTAAGTTCAGTGTAGATATCGAAGACCGCGTTCGTGAGACACTGGAACGCTATTTCAGTATGACTTGGCATACCGCCAACATCGCTCAATCTCCTGACACACTCCGGTTTGTCAACACGCATCTCGGTGGTCTCAGGAAGGGCCAGCTCTTTTTCACGTCAGAGCCGACCGTAGAGGGCTTCGTCTTCTGTGCCTGGTGGCCATGGCGTGACGGAAATACAATCTCAATTCGTGTCTCACCCTTCTATTATAAGTTGAACGAGTTGCAGATGGCTGAACTCATCAAGCAGCTTAAGTATTGGTTCAGGATTTTGGAGGGTTAAAATGGGGTGACAGAATCACACACCTCCAGAAGGACACTTCGAGACGGACGGTGGGATCCGAAACAGAAGGACAATCCTTAAAAATTACAATTTCAAAATCTTCAAGAATGATTTTTAAGGATGTCATCCTTTGCGTATTGAATTGGTAAGAGTACACTAAAGAGATCTCGGTATAGTAAATTTAGCGGACTGGCGTGAAGCAGTCTATAAGGGAATCCTTAGTTTTGGGGAAGGGAATGGGGTGTGGAGAGGTCAATTAAAATAAAAGGATTGACTGACTTTTATTTATTTACGATACTACGTTGTGTATTGAGAAGAGAATGGGCGCTTGTTGATGGGATTATAAGACCATCATACCACTCAGAATGGGACCCACGATCGGGTAACATGATGATAATGCCAATGCCATTTGGGCAGGTTCTCCCGCCTTACTTAAATGATTTAGAACTCCTCAACTGAAAGAGGTAGCGGAAAATCTCCAGCCTTCATGCGTTTGCATGTACCTACATGCCACTCGTCCACTGACAGTCAGCACGTGCCTTCCAATTTTTGTTGATAGAAAAAGAACTTGCATTCTGTTGCAGCATAAACCCTAACGTTGCACAAAAACATGACAAGGTTTTGTCAAAAGCAATGATAGCAGCTTCTTTTTCTGCCCGACATCCGTTTGAGGAATGAATAAGAAGTCAGTTTGGGGCAAGTTCAATCAAGGCAGATTCAGGCATTTTTTATCAACGATTAATAACCTTATCAGGTAGATGAAGGAGTATCAGTCTTCAATAACAAATTAAAACATGCATTGGAGGTATTATGAACAAGGTAAAAAACGGAGACAGGGTGAAAATACACTATACCGGAAAGCTGAAAGACGGAGAGATATTTGACACTTCAATAGAACGGCGACCTCTCGAATTCGTAGTAGGCAATCGAGAAATGATGCCGGGTCTCGAAACCGGTGTAGTAGGTATGGAAGCTGGGAATAAAAAGTCTATTGAAATTCCTCCTGAAGAGGCATTTGGACCGAGACAGGAAGAACTAGTCGTCGAGGTAAAGAAATGCAGCCTACCTGATCATATAGAACCCTGTTTGGGACAGAGACTGCAGATGCAGGGCCACAATGGAAATCATATTGAGCTAGATATTATCGAAATAAAGGAAGATTCAATAACACTTGATGCAAACCACCCATTGGCAGGGTATACATTATTTTTCGATCTGGAATTAGTTGAGATCGGATAATGTCCAGATGCTCTTAGATACCCATTAAAAAGGAGACCAAAATGAATATCTATGTAGGGAATATGTCATACGAAGTCACAGAAGAGGATGTGCGAAAAGCTTTTGAGGGTTTCGGATTGGTCGAATCCGTCAAGATTATAAAAGACATTTACAGTGGCAGATCAAAAGGATTCGGATTCGTAGAGATGCCAAATAGTGCTGACGCCCACTCCGCGATAGATGGCTTGGGTGGTAAAGAGCTCAAAGGACGAACACTTAAGGTTAATAAGGCTCGACCCCGTTCCGAAGGTCGCGGATATGAAGGAAATCGAGGGGGAGGAAGACGAGATGGTGGCCGACGCTTTTAATAGGTGCTGTCGAATCTAACCCTCAATCCATCAGCAGCTCAATTAATCATTTGCTTTGTACTTATGGGCCGATTGATAACTCTCGGGCATCTTGTGAAGCTCTTGGGAATGGTGAAGAAGATACTAAACGTGTAAGGAGGTTCATATAAATGGAGGATATAAAATTTGAGATAGGCAAGAAGTACGAAAATATGAAGGGAACCTATGAAGTCCTTTCCATTGATCGAAAAACCATGCGTATTCGCTGGGATAGCGGGGAGGAGATCACAACGACTATGAGCCAGCAAAGCAGAATAATTGAGCGTATGGAACGAGAACAACAAAAGCGTGAGGAGAAAAAAAAGCGTTAAGACCTATGGTCAGGTAGCATTCAATATATATTTTGGGGATATTCGTCCCCAAAACACCTCGACTTTCACATCGTTAAGATTAAGAAACCAACATATCTGAATGGGTCATTTTCGATTCGGAGATATTTGGGGGTTTAATCACCCAAATCTTTGGGAAAAGGGAGGATTATGGCTAAGCGGAATCATTTTAGCTTCAAAAAAAATGAGAAAGAGCTTAGACGAAAGAAGAAAAAGAAAGAAAAACTTGCGTCGAAAAACAAAGAAGGATCAGGTTACTGAGGTTGATAAACAATAGCTCGATGCTGGAAATGCACAACAAGCGAATTACAATAAAAATACATCCTTACATTTGGGAGATTCCCTGTAGCTTGCTGTAGGGATCTTCAATATGGGGATTTGAGAGGTGGAGATCTGCCCCTTTCATTCATTATTATGTTGAAAACGATATTAAATTAAAAAAGGCGCTTCATTCAAATGAAGCGCCCTTTTAATCTCTTTACAG
This sequence comes from uncultured Desulfobacteraceae bacterium, assembly GCA_964520425.1. Taxonomy (GTDB): domain Bacteria; phylum Desulfobacterota; class DSM-4660; order Desulfatiglandales; family HGW-15; genus JAFGFY01. The sequence continues at coordinate 2,111 of CAZFMX010000045.1, read as the reverse complement.
GGATAATTTAGATCGTCTTAACATTTATTGCAGACAGGCCTTTTGGACCTTGCTCGATCTCAAAGGTGACATGATCACCTTCATTAAGACTCTTGAATCCATCAGATACTATTCCTGAATGATGAACAAACACATCAGGACCGTTTTGCTGCTCAATAAAACCAAAACCTTTTCGGTCATTGAACCACTTTACTGTTCCATTAGTCATGGTGACACCCTCCTTCCAAATAAATTTCAAGTTTCAATACCTTAGGATGCCACGGTTAAATGTCATTTCCTTCAGAACGAAACAGGTTCACCATTGAAGGTAAACCATTTTTGATTCGATTAGATTAATCAGGTAGGAAAGAAAAATCAAGATATATTATTATAAAAAATAAAAATAATTTAATCTTAATCAGTAATAGTTAGATATTACTGATAAATTAGAGCTTTTTTCTAATTAAAAAAATAAAAACTTGACTTGTATATTAAAATAGTATAAAATAAACTTATTTATATTAAAATGATAATTGTTTAATTAATATATTTTAGAGTTACTTTTATTCTTTTACAAGTTTTTCAGGTTTCAGAGACAAGGAGATAAAAGGAAGACATAACCTGACGCATGCCATACGAACTCTTCCATCCACCCCTTTGAAATAGAGACCTCCATCTTTTCGGGATGAAACTCCGTTCCGCTATAGACTTTGTTTAATACTGACTAGTATGTCTTGCTTATCTTATGTGCGGTTAGAATTTTGGCTTATCAACGATATATAAATCCGAGGAAAAAGAATGACAGAGAATAAAGATAAGACACCTAAGAAACGAGTAAGGACCCAAAAAAAGGACCCCGAAATTGACTTTGAACTGCTCACGGAGAAGCTCAAGGGTAAAAAGCCTATGCCCTACAGCATGTCCGGATCATTTAAGGCCCATGACGTGATTGATCATGATACATTCGGTAAAGGGATCGTGATCATGACTTCACATGAAAAAATGGACGTGATTTTTTCCGATAAACTTCGCATACTTGCCTGCAATAAATAGATAACGATGCGATTACTATTTGGATTAGCCAAAATATTCATGGAACAACAACTAGGAATAAGAGGGATCTCAATGTAAAGACGTCCTTTCACGTGGAAAACCGAAGATGGATGAATGCATTTTAACCAGCCCATTCATATTTCAGTGATATACAAGGAGAGTTTTAATGAAGATATTGTTGATTTATCCGGAATATCCAGACACTTTCTGGAGTTTTAAACATGCCCTAAAATTTATCCGGAAAAAGGCGACCTTACCTCCACTAGGCCTTCTGACAATCGGGGCTATGTTACCTGAAGAATGGGCCAAGAGGCTGGTTGATATGAACGTAACCAAGCTTACAGATAGGGACCTTGCTTGGGCTGATTACGCTTTTATCAGCGGCATGTCAATCCAGAGGACGTCGACTCATGAAGTAATTAGCCGATGCAAGAAAGCGGGTCTCAAGATCATCGCTGGCGGACCACTCTTCACCAGCGAATATGATCAATTTGATGATGTTGACCATTTTGTGCTGAATGAAGCCGAACTGACTCTTGCTCCCTTTCTGGCGGATCTGGAAAAGGGGTGTGCCAGGCGTATATATAAGACATCCAAGTTTTGCGACATTCAAAAAACACCCCCTCCCATGTGGGAATTGCTAAATTTCAAACATTATGCCTCAATGAGCCTCCAGTTCTCCCGGGGCTGTCCGTTTAACTGCGAGTTCTGCAACGTTACAGCACTATTGGGACGTCGATCACGCATCAAGACATCTGATCAGATTATTTCAGAATTGGACAGCCTATATTCTCAGGGGTGGCGAGGGCAGGTCTTTTTTGTGGATGACAATTTTATCGGCAATAAAGCTTATCTCAAAACCAAGCTTCTGCCCTCCCTCATAGAATGGCAGAAAGGGAAGAAAAAAATCCCTTTTAACACAGAAGCCTCCATCAATCTGGCTGATGATAAGCCATTGATGGATATGATGGTCGATGCAGGTTTTGATACGGTTTTCATTGGCATTGAGACTCCAAATGAAGAAAGTCTGACTGAATGCAATAAACAGCAGAACAAGAATCGCGACCTGATTGAGAGCG
>CAZFMX010000044.1:0-26463 GCA_964520425.1 uncultured Desulfobacteraceae bacterium | reverse complement strand
ATGTAGTGTAATTATAGCCAACTTCTGAGACATAAATTCTGAAACGGCGGGATATTTATATCAAAAACAATTGAAACCTCGTGATCGAGTAAGAGAAAGCTTTATATATATGCAGTACATTTCTACTTTCGATGATAAAACAAGTAATTGGGAGATTGAAAGCGATGGCTGGACTAGAAGACAGAGTTGTTAAACAAAAGTTGCCTGATTGGATGTATAGAGCAACTGTCCCAAAGAATTATGATCTCAACTATGAGCACGCTGTGAAAATACTAGAGACAGAGGACAATATTAAATGGTTTGAAAGAGTGTCAGGTATAAGGATACCAGATGAATATAAGAAAGATATCTCGCCACAATATCAGATGGGCAGATAATATGCTCATAGAGAAATAATGAATTCTGTTCTTTGACTATAAAATATATAGAGGCATGGGGGAGCAATCTTGGCGGGTCGCATCCTATGCCTCCAGTCAACTGACTGTCAGTATTAACAGCCAAGTTTTTTTCAGTTTCTACTATTAACAAACTTAATGCAAGTGAAAAAGGACATTGGCTAATTATAGGCTGATGTCCTTTTTAAATCTTAGAATCTCTTCGTATTAAAAGGAAAGGAGAAACCTAAACGCAAACCGATAACACTCAAATCAAATAGGAGGGACTCATGAAAAAAGAACAGAAACCAAAGAAAAGATTACTCACAAACTCACACCAACTTCTAAGCATAAAGGAGGTGATGGAAACGGTGCTTTTGGAAGCTGATGGACTGCCTGTTGAGGTTAAGCAGGCGGTTGTTACGGCAAGAGATTCTGCTTGGAAAGCATTTATTTCCGAGCAGGAAAAAGTCAATTCAACAGTAAGATAACACTGAACGATCTAAATTAAAAGGAGGTGCGATTGAGACATGGATACTTTGACATTAGAAAGAACAGACCAGGCCCTTCAACCAGGTATGAAGAGAATTTTGATCAAATTTGCAGGAGGTCTAAAGCCCCCCCAAGAAGTTATGATTGGTCCTGGGACAAATTCCTTTGATTTGTTGAATCAGCTGGGACTTGATGGGACTGGATATCAGCTAAGCAAGGGAACTCCTGATTCAACATTTGGTACGGATGAAATCCTTTACCCTAATATAAATGATGGAGACTTACTCTACGTAACTTCGATGGTAGATGCCGGCTTATGAACCTTACAGGGATGCCTTCTATATGAGGGCATCCCAATGGAGGAATGAAATGTACTTAATCGACTTAATCTTAAAATGGTGGAGAAGAAATAATCGTCAAATGTACACGACACCCGTGGTCAATATTACTCCATCTCCGATGGATAGGAGGAGATATAGCAATCCTCAGATAAAGGTAGTCCATCATAAAAATACCAGTCCTAATCTTGTTAAGGCTGACAACACTTCTCTGGCACTAAAAAGAGGTTGGGTTAGAAAGGGCAATGGCTTTGCAGGTTATTACAGAACATCCTACGGAGCTTGGAAAGGTGAAATCTTTCGGAGGGGTGACAAGTTCAATGTGTTCATCTATAACCCTCCAGTTAATAATCTCAAAAACCATTCTAGATGGCCATGTTTTGAAGAAAGGGAGAGAAACAGATGGTATGTGAATCTGGCTGTTCAGCCTCAAGACGGTGATGTAGGGGCTATTATCTTCAACGTAGAGCGTATCATAATCGAAAGCTTTCAGCTCGTTTGAAAGGAGAAAAACATGTTTAGAAGAAAATCAAAGAAATCAGCCTTGCAGCTATTAAAGCAACATGATCAGGTGCTTGCAGAAGAATCTTTAAAGCGCATTAAAGACTTAAGGCTAACAGCTAAGAGACTTAAGGACGGCTGGGAAGAGAGAGTAAGAGATGATGTTTCTTTTGTCATTGATATTGGCAAAGGAAGAGAGGCCTTGCAGCAGACTATATCTAATATGAATAAGCCTTCACATCAAAATGAAGAGAATTCAGATAAAACTCATTATCAAATTTCCAGCCTTCAGCTTATGGAATGCTGTGAGTATTTGACTTCAGATCCAGGTAGGAATGAAAGGCTTCATCTTGTAACAGGCACTATAACAGCTGATGGCACAAGGGTTCTGAGTAGGATGGAGAAAGTCAAATACCAGAGTCAAAGCCCTGCTTATGTGAAGGGAGATGAAGTTGATACTCATCAAAAAATAATAGCCCTTGATGAAAATCATGGCCATCTTCTCCTAGCGATGTTTCATTCCCATATGGGCAGAGGAGCTGGTGCTACGAGTCCTTCGGTTACGGACATTTCGTTTCTGAAAAGGATGGAAAAAACAGGAATTGACTGCCTCGGTGGCATATTTTCGATGGACGGATATATACGGTTCTTTAAGGAAAAGAATGAATTTGAAATGGACGTATATGGTAAGGGCATTGATAAAATCAGAGACGACCGAAACCACAAGATTTTCCAAATAATTGAAGGAGGGCATTTTGAAGACAAAAGCATGGAAAACAAAATCCAATAAACGCTTTCGGGAGAAGATCAATTTCAGCCAGGAAAAGGTCAATGGTTTTGATCTTGAGACTTATCAAAGGTCAAAGGTCCTAATGATAGGAGCAGGAGCGATAGGGAGTAATGTCGCATTGGCATTGGTGAGAAAAGGTATTGGCTGTGTTGATCTTTATGATGATGATGAAGTTGAGCTAAGAAATCTCACAAGACAGATGTTTTCAATTAAAGATGTTGGGAAGAATAAGGCTTTATGTTTGGCGAAGTTTCTTTCAAAACAAGGCTTTCTGAAAAGTACTATCAGAGGCTTTCCATATCGTTTCCAGGAAGTGTTGGAAAATGAAGACACCCTTGACAGTTATGACGCCATCATATGCGGAGTGGACAATAACCCAACAAGAGTCACGGTTTCCCGGTATTGCCTTGAAAATAAGATACCTCTGATAATGAGTGCTGTCTCAAGGGATGGTGTGCAGATGTATTGTGCTGTTCAGGAGAACAGCAAAGCTTGTTTTGGATGTATATTGCCTCATGCTGTTAATGATAACAGCTATCCTTGCAATTTGCCCGGCATTATAGATGTCATTCAGGTTGTCGCCGGCTTAAACGTCTATGCCCTTGATACAATCCTCATGGATAGAAATAGAGAATGGAATCTAAAGACTATTTTTCTTGATGGTTCAGTTCCGGATTCTTCTTTATCGGTTCCAGTAAAAGAAAACTGCGCCCTGTGTGGAAAACACAACTAGGAAAGGCTTCGCTGACACAATGACAAATATTGAAAACGATATCACAGAGAGGCCAGAAATCCTTGAGGGATTCACTGCAAAAATCGCGACTGGATATGGAAACCTATATGTAACTGTTACAGAGCTTCAGGGGCAACCGTTTGAAGTTTTTGCTGTTATAGGCAAATCAGGAAGGAGTACAACGGCCAAGACAGAAGCACTCGGCAGGCTTGTTTCTTTGCTGCTCAGATCAGGTATAAAGGTTAGCGCGATTGTTAAGCAACTTAAAGGTATAGCTGGTGAAAATCCAGTACATCATAAGGGAGATTTAGTCCTATCCATACCTGATGCGATAAGCAAAGTTTTGGAAAGGAAATACCTCCAAAAAGAGAAAAAGGAGAACCATAATGATACCGAGTTGGAAATATGATCTGTTTAAGAGACTTGGCTTAGCAAAAGGCGGGTTATTAAATACAAGTAAACCTTTTAGCAGTGGTCTCATCACTGGTTTTCAGGCTGATGGCCCCTTTTCCGCTGGAATCTCATATCAATCCGGATCTCTACCTATAGAACATGAAATGGATTCTCTCGCAGAAGCGGAAATGGAGTTTAATAATTGGCAAATCAATTCTGGAAAAGAAATTTTCAGTGGCGGGATGGGTGCTCAGACTGCATCAGAAATGAAGAATCTAAGGGCTTTTCAGGATAATGCTGGGATTTATGAGGGCAAAGGCTTTGAAACTGATTTTTTTGGCTCCTCTGAATCAACAGATGGGATGCTAACAGGGGACTTCTTTGATGATGATATGTCAATGTCGTTTGAGGAGATAGATAACATGGCTTCAGAGCCTGAGATAACCTTTGAAGCTGAATGTCCTGATGAATTAGAAAATCAAGGTTTCGCAGAACCGGAATCCATTGATTATGGTGTGGCAAATAATCCGATGGAAGATATGGGAATGTCTGGGTTTGAACAAGCGCCTATGGATGAAATGATGGAGATGGAACAGCCTGACCAAATGATGGATTATGATCCTATGGACCCCATGATGAATCCATTTGATCCTATGAGTCAGCAGATGATGGACCCATTCGATATAATGGGAGGCCCGGGATTTTAAGAAAAGAGCTAAAGTGATGGATATGAATTTCTTCAATAATGTTTTCAATGCCAATAATGTGAAGCGAAAGATCCATCAGAGAAATCGGAAATACCTCCTGAAAGACATCGATCAGGATGAGTTGTTTGAGAGAAATGAGGAGACCTTTTATGATGAATTAAGCGGTCTTGTTGAGAAATATGAGGAAGCTTCTCTACATGTCGCAGATGGCTGTGGGCACATCCTTCATGGTCAAAATGAGATTTCTGGAAATTGTGCAGTATGCGGAAGGGTATTATGCCATATCTGTGGTAATTCGTTGAGATGCCAAAGATGTCTTAAAGGCCCATTGTGTAGTACTCATGCAAAGATATTGGGGGGATCAGAGGTCTACTGTAGAAGCTGCAAAGCGATCATCCTTCTTAGGAGGGTAAGCATTTTTTCATTAAAGAGCATTGATTCAATCTTTTCAAAGGATATCAAGTAATGGTGTACCCGAATAGATTGCCATACAATAACATAGCGAAGAATCAGAATGATATAGCAGCTCATTCTCTAATGAGATGGGGGGAACTCGCAAAACTGAAAAAGAATCAGAGTTTTCAGAATCTGGTGATGGCTTCAACATTGAGTGGAGACTCAAGTATCATGAATGATGTCATACCATATATAAGGTCTAAGGCAATAAATGAGATCTTTAGAGACTTTCCATTTCAACAGCCCTCAGAAGAAATATCAAAGCATGACGTATTCAACGATAGAGCCATAATCATCGGAAAGGTGAAGGATGAAAAGAGATTCTTTACATATCCAATTGATTGGCTAAATCAGCACGCGGTTCTAACGGGGGGCAGCGGGACGGGAAAGACAAACCTTCTTTATGGAATCATTCTGCAATGCATGAGCAAAGGCGTTCCAGTGATAATCTTTGATAAGGATAAAACAGATTATCGTCATTTGAGGCGCTTGAATGAAAATCTGATGGTTTTTAATGCGAGTGAAATTCCGATTGTCAATCCACTTGCTCCACCGCCAGGACTTAGCCCAAAACATTGGCTAGCTGTTTTCATACAAGTGTTTGCGAAATCCCATGATTTATTAGGGGCTTCAGAGGCATTATTGATTGATGCAACCACAAAGCTTTATGAAAAATATGGTGTTTATGACGGAAAAGATGAATACCCGACAATGATTGATTTATATGAAAAAATTAGATCATACAATTTCAGAGGAAACAGCCGGAGAGCTGGATACCAAGATTCAATAATGAACCGTTTAGAAGCTTATGTCTCGTTGAATCCAGAGTTGTTTGAATACTCCAAATGTATCTCAATCGAATGGCTGTTAAGGCATAGTTTTGTGTATGAAGTGAAGGGTTTTGTGGACAGAATGGCAAGATTCATGATGACCATTTTGCTCTACTATATTTTTAGCTACAGGATTGCAAATGGAGATAGAGGAAATATTCTCAAGACACTCGTAGTAATTGATGAATGCAAGTGGCTTGCGCCATATGGCTTTAATGAAAATATAGGGCATTCAGCACTTTCAAGCATTTTAAGTATGGGAAGGGAAGTCGGTTTGGGGCTCATCCTAGCAGACCAGACAGCAAAGCTTGAAGACTCAGTATATGTCAACTCGATGCTTCGTATCTGTATGAGGCTACAGAATGGAGAGGATAAAGACAAGGCAGGAAGAACAATGTCACTAAGAAAAGATCAGGCAGACTACATTACCAAGCTCGATAGAGGCGAAGCAATAGTACGGATTCCAAAAGAAGATCCGTTTGTAATAGAGACTCTTAAGGTAAACCTCGGTTAGAAAGGAGGATGATATGAACATATATGGAGTGATAGCACTTGTGTTCTCAATAGTCATTCTTGCCCATGTCTTTGGAGCCATTGAACCAATCAGGAATCTGATAGAGAGTATGGCAGATGTCCCTCTATTCGAGAATTATCGGGGTGATCAAAACAGCTTTGTACTTGCGGTCAGGCTTGCATATCTGATTGTTCTGGTAGCGTTAGTGAAACTCCTTTTCTCAAGAAAAGAGGATTAATGGAATGCATAAAAAGAATGTAACTGATGATGAGATTAGAATCGTTATGGAGTCTGTATATGCTGAGATAAACAAGTTTCTAGTACCACGACAGAAAAGACAGCAAAAAGAAAAGGCAAAGACAGGAAAAGAAGTAAAAAATGAAAAACCAGCATTGACTGAAGAACAAACTGAACTCCTTCTTAGTGTATATGAGAATCCTAATCTCAGTACGACAGGACATGCTACAAAGCTTGGGTACTCCGCTTATAAGATGAACAATATGAAGAAAAAACTGTCAGGAATGAATCTACTCTCTCAGTTCAATATCAACCTCGGAAAGGATTTCGGGGGAAATATAACACTGCTTGAACTAACTGATGATGGACATAAAGCGATTGGAAAAAGAAGAAAGTTCAAAAAACCTAAGAATGTCAGCAGAGAGCATTTCTGGTGGCAAAGAGCAATCTGTCAGAACTACATTAAAAAGGGAATCAATGCTGAGATTGAAAAAGCAAAGAATGGTAAAAGAGCTGATGTTGGCATTGTCTTTAACGAGAATGAAGTAGCAATTGAGGTAGAATTGTCGCCCAAAAATGCCATTTCAAACATTATAGAGGATTTAAAGGCTGGATTTCATAAAGTTTATTCATGCTGCAAGAGCTCTCTAGTGAAAAGGGAAGCCATAAGACGACTAGAACAGTACAATGATTACGAGAGCATTAAAGACAGGGTGTCCGTGAGACTGCTTACAGACTTTGAATTTGTGAAGGAAATAGGAAGACAAAAGATATAAAATTACAAAAAAACTGCAATGGAAAAACGAATGTTAAATACCAAAGAATTAAGCTGCTATATCGGCCTTGCAGAGCAAACAATAAAAAATAAGCTAAGTTCAGGTTCGTTTCCAATACCTCCAAAACGCCTTGGGAGAAAGCTTTTATGGGATAAAAAAAGTGTTGATAAATTTCTTGATAAGCTGGTGGAAATGGATTGACAGACATTGAAACAGCAGGCATATTCAACTCTGAAAGGAGGTGATGATATCCTGTTGTTGGCGCTCCATAAAAGGAGCAATAGATGGGCATTTATAAGAAATACAAGGACAAAAACGGCAATCCTACTGGCCCATGGTTTATACAGTATCCGCATGAAAGGGATGCTGCTACAGGCCAGGTAAAGTACAAAACCAAAAAGGCATCGTGGAAGAAGAAGACTGCTTTAGACATGCTGCGTAAGAAGCAAGACGAGTTTTTTGAAAAAGACCAGCTTGGCATTAAGGTGAATTACGAATTATCCTTCAGCCAGCTCATAGACTGGGGCCTTAAGCAAGAGGTCATGAAAACGAAAAAATCCGCCTCCGAAGACCTGAACAGGGCAAGGCATCTCAAAAAGGAATTTGGCAACACAAAGGCAGTGCAGATCACTCCTCTGATGGTGGAAAACTTCATGGTTAGAATGAAGTCTGTTGTCTCTGAGAGGACAAAAAGGACTTTTTCAGGAACCACCATCAATAAGATGATTTCCCTTGCAAGAAGGATCTATTATCTTGGCATGGATGCAGGCAAAGTGACCTCAAACCCGTTTGCCAGGAGAAGCACTTTCAAGGAAGAGCCAAAAGGGAAGTATATCCCTGCTAATGAATTCTGGAAAATCCATGAATTTCTCCAGGATTATGTTAAGCCGATTGCTGTTACCGCGTATTTCACCGGAATGAGACGAGGTGAAATCATAAATCTGGAGTGGGACAAGGTTAATATTTTTGGCGGGTATCTGGATCTTGAGATGGAAGATACAAAAACTGAGGAGCCAAGACGGATTTTTTTCAATTCTATAAAAGAACTCAAGAATGTATTTGTAGAAGCTGAAAGGAAAAGAACTCCAGAGAAGAAGCTTGTCTTCATGCAGTCAGATGGAAAAGGCATCTCAATGCAGTATATGAGCAGGTTATTTAAGAAGGCCTGTATAAAAGTAGAGGTTGGGCCTTATCGGTTCCATAATCTGAGACACACATTTAACACTAATATGAGCAAGGCTGGTGTTGATAAGGCAGTCACCATGAAACTTACAGGCCACAAATCTCTTGAGATGTTTCTCAGGTATCGACATCTGGATAATGAAGAGGCAGAAGCTGCGATGCAGAAGCTAGATGGATTCCTCTCAGAACAAAGTGAGAGGAACTGATATGAAAAGAGTCAGTCGGAAAAAGAAAAGCAGGATCAAAATAACTCAATCCTGCCTTTCAAAGCTAATTGACTTAGAGTTTCATCTACTCCCTATGTACTCCCGGAGGCAATCAGAAAAATCTGAAGAACCTAAGTCATTGATTCCTTTGGTAGTCCCAACGGGGATCGAACCCGTGTCTCCGGCGTGAGAGGCCAGTATCCTAGACCACTAGACGATGGGACCACAAAATAGCGGCATCATTCCGTAAGACGCGGCAAGGGCCGCTACCAAATGAAAATCTTGGCTGGGGGAGGAGGAGTCGAACCCCCATTAACGGGGCCAGAACCCGTCGTCCTACCATTGAACGATCCCCCAACGGATCTAAGAATTTGCCGAAATTTCTCAATAAAGTCAAGCCAAAACACAAACTTTTTGCAGGGTATAAGCTTGAGTCCTGATATTCGGCTCCAGTCGAAGTGAATGACTGATTCATTGTCCCTCGTTCTCTTAGTTTGAAACATATTAATCATTGATAATCCATAGGATTCATGCAAAATGGTGTATGCTTACTCCTTAGTTCGTGTCCATCCAGAAACGAGGAATTTTGCTCAAGGTCAAGGAACGCGAAGATTGTAACCCTCCCGATTTTCATCGGGACTGCCAGGAATACGTTGTAGTATTTCGAGGATTAGAATCTGAGCGTGACGCTGAGATTGGGGAAAAGGGCCGTTTCTGGATGGGCACTAGTTCATGGTCAGTCCTGCCGCTTTCTGACGAACTTATTTTGATGGAGCCCTCATAGATCAACGGCAATGTTTGAAGTCCTTGAAACATCTCGAATCGTCGCGAACAAGAGCATTCATGTGCGGATTGATGAAATGGCTGTGGCAGAGCTCTGCAAGACCTGGATTGAAGAAGGGGTTAGTGTCCCTCTCTGGGATAGTATCCATCATTTTGAAGGCGTGCCCGAAGATACCGTAGCCTATATTTTTGTTCTGGATGCCCTCAATTTTTGTTTCTGGCCTCCGCCGGGAAAACCTCGATGGGAGATCGAATATGAATCACGAAGGTTCTCCGGGTATTATGCCTTGTCGGTTTCTCTGAAAAGGGCCATTGATTCAGGCATTCCCATCACGAAGTCCGATTTCCTGGCAAACATCACTCTGGGAGAGTTGAAACAAGTATTGAGAGGCAAAGGAGAACTACAGCTTCTAAAGGAACGTGTGGAGATCCTCAGGGAGTTAGGACAGGTCTTACTCGATGAATACAACGGTGAGGCGTCCGAATTTCTGGAAGCCGCAGAGCATTCAGCCCTAGCGTTGGTCCACTTGACTTCTGAAAAGCTTCCTTCGTTTCGAGATATTGCGAAGTATGGTCGTGATGAGGTCTTTTTCTATAAGCGGGCTCAAATACTCGCATCAGATTTGTATGGGATCTTCAACGGCGCGGACCGGGGATATTTCATTGATGTGAATGAGCTGACGGCATTCGTCGATTACAAACTACCCCAGGTCCTGCGGCATCTCGGGGTTTTGCGTTACGAGCCCGATCTGATACGGAAGGTGGATCACGGAATTCTGCTCGAGAGTGGAAGTATTGAGGAGGTTGAGATTCGAGCCAACACCATCCGGGCGGTGGAATTGATTCGGCAGGGGCTGGAAACCATGGGAAAAATATTGAGGCCATATGAGATCGACGGGATCTTGTGGAATATGGGACAGTACGAGGCGTTCAGGGCAAAGCCCTATCATCGAACAATAAGCATCTATTATTAAGAATCCATTGTTTCCATCACTTCATCGATTTGAGGTGAAGTCAAATACCCCAGGGAAAGCAATATTTGTCCGATAAGCCTGTGTTTTTTTCCTTCAGTTTCTTCGAGGATTTGAACGGTCATTGCCTCAACGAGTTGCTCCAGGGTGATAAATCCCTTTTCCACAGCAATCACTCCGAAACGCTTGATTTTTCCTTCGGCCATCTTTCTCTCCCTTTCGCTATTCTTCTGAATGAGTATCTGGGCATATTCTTCATTGTAAAATAGAGAATATTAGCATGATCAGGATTATTTGTCACATGAATAAGGATTTCCCTGATCCACCATCAAGCCGTCATCTGCTGTGTTGCCTTCGGTCACTTCTCCTTGCGGCGTATTGCTTATACGCCTCAGTCGGCGCTCCTCGGCGCCTTGCATCTAACAACTTGCTGGTGTCCAGGGATCGCCCCGAAAACTCATTATTATCATCGCCTATCCAAAAGAATATCATGGTGGATTAAGGATTTCCCTGATCCATCAATAAAAGGGATAATCGGATGCCGTTCAAAGGACTTGACAATGTCAAAATGTCTTGCTTATGGTATATTTTGAGTTATCTGTATCGTACCGGGAAAAACAACCCAATTTAACCTTAACAACTTAGATTCTTGCCTGTATTTGCTGAAAACCAGAGCTTCTAGCGGTCCGTTCTATGACCGATGAAGAGGTCGCATGGTGCGTCAAACCCGTTTGAGGAGCGAACGATGAAGAGCCTTTTGAAATACGGGGAAGGTAAATCCGGTGTCACTCTCCTAGAAATTCTCATCCTATTCATGGTTCTTTCAATTCTGGCTGGTATTGCCATCCCCGCTTTTTCAGCGTGGCTTCCCGAATACAGACTGAGAAACGCTGCAAGGGATATCTACTCAAATTTGCAGAGGGCCAAATCGGGCGCTGCGAACGCGAATGAAACCTGGGGTGTCTTTTTTGACGACAGCGTCAATCCGGGAAGGTATTCCATGTGGTCATTCGGTCCCAATCGGGAATGGGATGATGGAGCAGGTGATGACGTACAGCAAGGAATAAGTATTGATTTGTCCGAGTATAAGGGAGTGGATTACGGGAACGGGAATGCTACCCAAAACATTCAGCGAAGGGCTTTTAACGGGTTCATTACCTACGTTACTCCCGACAACGTGGCCATTTTCAGCTCCAGGGGAACGGTTAACAACTTGGGTTATGTTTATCTCTGCAATGCGAAGGGATCGGCTTATGCCGTGGGAACCCCGAGTCAAGCCGGTGTGGTCGTCATGAAGAAATACCGTGGGGGTCATTGGGAATAAAAGAAATGATCCCAGAGGAGCCGGAGCATGAGGATCCCTAGGGATGAGGTGGTTGGTATTTGGGCAGCGTGCCCATTCGGAGTAGACAATGAAAAAGAATGCTAGAGATGGTTATACTCTATTAGAAATTTTGGTGGCGACGGCAATTATGGGTGTGGTCATGAGTAGTATCTACACCTCTTTCTATTCACAGGATAAATCCTATGTAACACAGTCAGAGGTCATTACCATGCAACAGAACCTGCGTGGGGGAATGTCTCTTATGATGAAAGAGATCAGAATGGCGGGTTGTGACCCAACCGGTAAAGCGAACGCGGGAATTGTTCGAGCATCTCCGAATTTAATGAGCTTTACTTTGGACATAAGGGGTGAAGACGCGAATGATCCACCCGACGGGGACACTTCGGACCCTAATGAAAGAATAACATACACCTTGTATGACAGCAACCGTGATGGAGTGAATGATACGCTGGGAAGGAGGACAGGAGGCGGTCGTAATACGCCGGCTGCGGAGAATATGGACGGACTGAATTTTGTCTATTTGGACGAAAATGGAACACCCACCAACGTACTTTCGGAGATAAGGTCGATCGAGGTCACCCTTTTGGCCCGTACAACAAGAGGCGATCCTGGGTACCGGAACAATACGATTTACGCAAATCAACGAGGTGCTATGATCTATACTGCAAATGACAATTTCCGACGTCAGATGCTGACTACCAATATCAAATGCCGAAATATGTGGTTTTGAACCCCCGTGTCTCGGGGATCGGCTTGAGGAATGGAATATGAAAAGGAAATGCATGAAAGAGAGAGGAGAGAAGGGATTCACCCTATTGGAAGTGATGATCGCAGTAGCCATTCTAGCTTTCGGGATTCTGGCTGTTGCCTCTATGCAGACTTCATCCATGTATGGGAATTCCGTGGCAAATCGATTGACGGAGGGGACCGGTTGGGCCGGGAATAAGATGGAGGAACTCCTAACCATTCCAGAAACGGACACGCAACTGTCAACCGGAACCCACGGCCCTGAGACAGTGATGAGCGGTGTCAGTAAATACGCCGTCCATTGGAAAGTGATAGACAGCGTCGATCCGTCGAATCCTCTTGAAGACGCCAAGCTCATCATCGTGACAGTCACATGGCAAGATAAAGGGAGTCCGAAGTCAACCGAGCTTCGCTGCATTAGACCCGGTCTTTCCTAATGTTTTTCCAAGCAGAGCCAATGGCTCTGCTTGGAAAGTTTGAAAGAAATCGTGCTGGCAAAGCAATGAATCGGGCGAAAAGCCGGGCCTGTCCCGCCATAGCCTTTGGCGACGGCGGATCTTTCGAGTCCGGATATATACGGTTTAAACGATTTCTTTATGTATCCACAGGAAGTCTCTATTGTTTGGGAGTATGCGATGGAAAAGCACTATGCGGAAAAGGGAGAGGATGGGGTTGTTGTCGTTATAGCCCTGATGATGCTGGTATTTCTTACTCTCTTGGGCATATCGGCGACAAGCACCATACAGACCGAAATGCGTATCGCAAGAAATGAGAATACGTTTAGGCAGAACCTTTATTCGGCAGAATGTGCGGCAATGGCGGGAGTACAGGCCCTTGAGAATGAGACGGATGTCGCTGCATTGGAGGGCCTTTCTTTTGGCTGGCTGCATAGCAGCTTGCCTGATAGCGACATCCACAGCGAAACAAACTGGGATCCCTCCAATGGCCACTCAAATCAGATCCTGGATGAGACGACCAGGTACTTGGCCGTCTATCAAGGAATCGCCGAGGGAAGTTCTCTGGACATAGGTGCTCAGTCAACCTCCCTGCATGATTATCTGATCTATGGGTGCTCCACAAAGAACCACGGAGAGGCACTTGTTGAGGTTGGTTATAGAAAGAGGTTCTAAAGAGGTGTTTGTAATGGACATTTGCCGGCGGCTTCAGAGTCAATTTGGCATCCGGACCGTGATGAAAAGATGGACCTTTTTGAATGGATGTCTCCTCCTTTTCTGTTTCTTCCTCCTGCCTCACAACGATCTCTTCGCTGATCCTGAATGCTTGGATATCAGTGATGTCCCCTTAGAAACCAGAATCCGATCCGCTCCTCCCAATATCATGTTTGTTTTGGACAACTCGGGAAGTATGGATTCAACGTTGATGACCCCAGAAGAGGATGGGCTGGTGGTGATTGAAGGGGAGATGTATCATTACGTGTTCGATGATCCGGGAGATAACCTTTATCCTGATGTGATGCCCCAAGGTATCCCCCGCCTGACTTGGAGGACTCAATGGAGCGGTTATAATAAGATCTATTACAGTCCTGATATGGATTATTCACCATGGCCTGGGATGACACCCGCTGATCCTTCGAAGCCAAAATCCAATCCGGTTCAAAATACACCAACATTCGATTTGGCTGCAGAGTACTGCTTTGTTGACGGTGCTGGTGCTGCCCCAATCAGCATACGGAATGCCCACTATTATACCTGGGATGACATCAATGAGGACGGGATCATTGACAGCGGGGAATCGGTATACCTTGTCACTTTTGTGAACGGAATTAGAAGGTATTACAGACTGGATGACGGGGACGTTGACGGAGTTGTGGATCCGGGTGAGTTGTTCTTCACATCAGATCCGCCAGCCGGCGTCCAATCAAAGGTATACGACGGAGCAGGGAACTTCATTCGATACAGAACCGATACTGAGGATTTGCAGAATTTCGCCAACTGGTATTCCTATTACAGGAGGCGGGAGTTGACCTCGAAGGCGGCCGTGGCCCGTGTCATCAAAGGACTAAAGGGTGTTCAGGTTGGTTTTTACAGTATAAACAGCGGACTGAGACAACCCGTGTTACCTGTTGGAGGGAGTACGGACGAGACAGATACCCTTTTAAATGCTCTATACTCCCTTGATTCTTCCGGTGGAAAACCTTTGAGAAGGGCGTTGCTTGCAGTAGGCCGGTATTATCACCAGGATAACGGGCGGTCGGGGGACCTCGGCGAGTCCCCTTACGCAAATGAGGCCGACGGAGGTGCCTGCCAGCAGTCTTTTTGTGTCATCATCACGGACGGTTATTATGATGGACCCTCTCCGGGTGTAGGGAATCAGGACGGAGACCAGGGAGATCCCTACGCCGATTCCTATCTCAATACTCTAGCAGATGTGGCGATGAAGTATTATAAAGAAGACCTGTCATCGGGACTGCCCGATAGGGTACCCGCCAACGCCTGTGATCGAGCCGCTCATCAGCACATGGTCACCTATGGTGTCTCATTTGGTGTCACAGGAACACTCACACCCGAAGATAGCAACAATGACGGTGAAGAAGATGACCCATGCTTTTTGGATGCTCGAACGCCCATTCCAATCTGGCCTAATCCCGCGAGCGGGAACCTAGAGAAGATAGATGATCTATGGCATGCAGCCGTAAATGGGAGGGGTCGGTTTTTTAGTGCGTTAACTCCCAAAGACCTGGTTGACTCTTTAGAAGTCCTTTTTCAGAATATTGTCTCGTTAAAAACATCAGGAGCATCCGTAACGGCCAACAGTGAAGAGCTTGATGCCGCCACGATATTATACCAAGCGAGTTACGATTCAATGGATTGGACGGGGGATGTGACGGCATATCCAGTGGATTCCGCTACTTTGGGGATACTCACGGGAAGAGATGATGCATTGTGGCGGGCCTCTGATATGCTACAGGACGTGGGCTGGGATGAACGCCTCATTGTGACTTATGACGGCGTATCTTCTGGGATAGGTTTTCAATATGCCAATCTTACATCGGATCAAAAGACCGACCTGGATTCAGATTGGGAAACGGACCCGACTCCGGCTCAGAACCTTGTGCAGTATTTGAGGGGCAGGGAGATAGACGGGTTCAGACCCCGGGCTGGAAGATTAGGTGATATTGTCCATTCAGCCCCCTTACTCATCAATGATACTCTCTATGTGGGCGCAAACGACGGGATGCTCCACGCATTTAATGCCACGACCGGTGAAGAACGCTTTGCCTATGTCCCCGACCTGGTCTTTGAAAATCTGAAATATCTCAAAGACAATGACTATGCTCATAAGTTCTATGTAGATTTAGGCCCAGTGGCTGTGGAACATGTAGGGGGAACGGACATGACCCTCCTGGTTGGCGGCTTGGGGAAGGGGGGAAAGGGCTACTATGCCCTTAATGTGACTGATGCGGACAGCATGAGTGCATTTACCTCCGAAAATTCGGTGGCGGACATGGTATTGTGGGAATACCCTTCTAGAGGGACTTCGGACGATGATATAGGGTATACATTCAGCCAGGCCTTTATCGTTCGGTCCCACGCCGCGGCCTATGAATGGGTAATCATATTCGGCAACGGGTATGACAGCGCAAATGCCAAAGCCATACTCTTTGTTCTTGATCTCAACGGGAGTGTCATCAGAAAAATTGACACGGGTGAGGGTACCTGCAACGGCCTTTCCACTCCTTCATTGGTGGATGTCGATGGAGACCGAAAGGTGGACTATGTCTATGCCGGAGATCTTCGGGGAAACTTGTGGAAGTTCGATCTGACCGATTCGGATCCGGCGAACTGGAGCATTCCTTTCAAAAACGGCACTGATCCTGAACCGCTTTTTCAAACAGAGGATCAACCCATCACCACAAAGCCGGATGTAATGCGACATCCCACAGAAGACGGTTATATCGTCGTTTTTGGAACAGGCAAATATTTGGAGACAAACGATCCTTTGAATACGAAGGTCCAGAGCATTTATGGGATTTGGGATTACGGAAAGGATGACGAGGACGCCTACTTGGGAAGTTTCAACAGGGCTGACGGAACACTTTCCAATCAGTCCGATATCACCTTACTGGAACAGAAGGAAATCGACTTCAGAACCGTATCAGGCTACGATCTGAGGACCCTTAGTAATTATTCGGTCAACTGGGCCATGGATCACGCGGGTTGGTACTTTAACTTGCCTCTTACCGGGGAAAGGATTATCGAATCTCCCATGATCAGAGATGGTAAGGCGATTGTCATATCGTTCACCCCGGATACATCCCCCTGTTCTAATGGAGGGGTTTCGATCGTCCATGAAATAGATGCTGCCACGGGTGAGAGGCTTGAAGAGCCCCAGTTTGATATTAATGAAGACAGAAAAGTCGACGTTCAGGACTTTATCAGTCTGGATGATCGTTTGTTTGCTCCAACGGGCCGATCCTATCCGGGTGCTCTCAAATCCCCCACCATACTGAGGATGCCGGATCAAGAAACCGAAATGAAGGCATTCAGCTCGTCAGAGGGAGACGTGGAAATGCTCTTTGAAAGAGCCGAGAAAAGGGGCTTGTTCTTTTGGATAGAAAAGTAGATTATCAAAACTCCCAATAGGAAATTAGGGTTGCGCAATAAGGATTATCGGGAAGAAGGGCGGTGATTATGGTATCCCTTGGAATTGTATGTGTGAAGAGGTTGAGGAAAGTGCGAAGGTTAGGGGTGGTTTTCGTCGTTTTGTGCGGAGTCTTCTTGATGAGCCGGTTATGCCTGGCGGAAATGGCCTATGTCAAAGACAGCCTACTCATTACTTTTCGCACGGGTCCAAGTACTCAGCACGCAGTTATTGCTCGTCTTTCATCAGGGCAACCTGTTGAAATTCTTGGAACTGATGGGGATTGGAGCCATGTTCAACTTATGGAAGACGGGAAAGCCACAAAAGAGGGCTGGGTATTAAGCCAGTACCTTATCACCAGACAGCCATGGAAGATGCAGGCTGAAACAGCTTTGAAAGAGAGTGCCGAGTTAAAGCAGAAGGTCGCGGATCTTGAAAAGGAATTGAGTGAAACCGTTCGTCGGGAGCAAGAACTTGCCATTTCGTTGGAAGATACTGCTGCAACTCTTGCAGAACTGAGAGAAGAGCATGAGTCCCTCAAAGAAGGCGCTGCCGGCTATTTGGACTTAAAGGACGCGTATACAGAGACTCAATCCGAGTTGGAGGCCACACAACTGAAGCTTGATGAGGTGACGAAGAGATACGAGAAACTCAAGGCTTCGGAAAAATGGAAGTGGATAGGAACAGGAGGCGGGATCTTCCTCTTGGCCTTAATTATCGGCATCGTGTTGGGACGCAAACAGAAAAAACGCCGGTCATCCTATTATTGAGTACGGTTTTTGTATAACAAAAAGGAGTGACTCGGTGTGAGTCACCCCTGAGATTAGAGATTAGAGATGAATGAGATGATTAGTGGACTTCAATCTTTTTCGGCTTTTTTCCTTCAGGTTTGGGAATTTCTATTCTTAGGACACCGTCCTTGTAATCCGCGTCAATCTTATCAGTGTCCAGGCCATCCGGCAATGTAAAGGACCGCTCAAACCTTCCATAAGCCCTTTCTCTTCGATGGTAATTCTCCTCTTTTGTTTCATTCTCATAGGAGCGCTCTCCCGTAAGAGTAAGTATACCATCCTTCACGTCTACATTGATCTTGTCTTTATCTACACCGGGGATTTCGGCCTTGATCACGGTCTTATGGTCCTCGTCGTAGATGTCGACAACGGGACGCCAATCGCGAAGCCCTGATTCCTCACTGAACCAAACCGCAGGAGAGAACCTTCTATCAAAGAAGCTATCAAGGCGATTCGAAAAAGTGTCCATCTCTTTCCATGGATTCCATTTTACAAGGTTCATTTTCCTGACCTCCTTTTCTATTGTATTGTTTTGTACTATTTCTTCTTTCTTTTTCCTGTTAAAATGTTAAGTATGAAATAGGCGATGTCAAGAAGATAATGAATTAAATTATTGCATTACGAAAAAATAGTATTATAATAAGTAATAAAAGGAAGCCTTCCCATCTGCCTTTTGAAAGGAGTGAAAAATGGCTGATGATTCTAGAAAAAAAACGGAGAGTTTTGGGGTATTATCACGACCCACCTCCTCAGACCTGAAGGGAAAGCAATCAATCCGGGCTACTTTTAAACTCTCGGAAAAGTCCATCGAGATCATCAGTGTCGTGGCTTCTCGCCTGGGAATCAAGCAGAAATCCCTTTTTGACCATCTTATTGATGATATAGACTCTCTAAGTCTTATCGCTCAAGAGTTTGAACAGGACACATTCCATGGCCTGGATCGTGTTCAAAAGACCTACGTTCTTAGCCGGAGGACCCTGACCAATCTTGAGGAAGTTTCGAAGAAGTTCGATGCCCCCCGGGATGCACTGGTGGAGTATTCCATTAGGCGGCTCACGCCTGTGGTCGAGGAGGAAAGAGAGAGGCATTTAAAGCGCAAGTCTGTCTTGACTGAGGTTGCTGAATTCTTAGGACGGGGTGAAGAAATATTGAAGAAATCAAGGGCATTATTGGGTGAAGATGACTTTGTTTATGAGAAGCTCGAAGCTTCTTTCAAAGGGATGATCAATGCCTACAGGGCGATAGCTGCCTTTGTTGAGAAAGGAGAGACGATTGAGGATTATTAGCCGGTGATGGGTTTCCCCTTCACTATGACACTTAAACTTAGAAAATTCCTTCCTGTTATCCCCACCGTCGATAGACTTCAACCGATTGGAAAGTCTCTGCATGATTAATTGGCATATCTGTAAAAAGTAATAGTCAAAATAAAAACATTACAAGATTGACAATATCATATCAGTAATTATTTTTTCAAAAAGGATATGATTTTGCCTTGCGTGCCCGATGGAATGTGAAGAACAGGGATTCATGGGCAGCATATCCTCGATAACTTAAATCATAAGGAGGCACTGAAATGAGTAAAATAATAGGAATAGACTTAGGAACCACCAACTCATGTGTTTCAGTCATGGAGGGAGGAGAGGCCAAAGTCATCACAAACCCTGAGGGCGGTCGTACTACGCCTTCGATTGTGGCTGTTTCTCAAAAGGGGGAGAGACTGGTAGGGCAGATTGCCAAGAGGCAGGCCATTACCAACCCGGAGAACACGGTCTTTGGGGTAAAACGGCTGATAGGTCGAAAATATGATTCACCTGAGGTCCAGAACGATGTCAAAATTCTGCCCTATAAAATTGAAAAGGCAGAAAACGGTGACGTAAGGATCAGCCTTCGTGGAAAATCTTACAGTCCCGCGGAGATTTCCTCCTATATCCTGGCCAATATCAAGAAATCAGCTGAAGAGTATTTTGGCGAGAAGGTGACGGACGCGGTCATCACCGTCCCTGCCTATTTTAGCGACAGCCAAAGACAGGCCACCAAGGATGCAGGGAGGATAGCCGGATTGAACGTCTTGAGGATTATCAATGAACCGACAGCCGCTTCTCTCGCCTATGGTTTAGACAAGAAATCAGATGAGAAGATTGCCATATTCGATCTTGGAGGCGGGACCTTTGATATTTCCGTCCTGGAGATCGGTGACGGCGTTTTTGAGGTCAAAGCCACCAATGGGGATACCCATCTGGGCGGAGAGGATTTTGACCTCCGGTTGATCGACTACTTGGCTGACGAATTCAAGAAAGACCAAGGGGTTGATCTGAGAAACGACAAGATGGCCCTGCAGCGGCTGAAAGAGGCGGCGGAGAAGGCCAAAATGGAGCTATCCACTTCCATGGAGACGGATGTGAATCTTCCCTTCATCACCGCCGATGCCAATGGGCCTAAACATTTGAATATTAAACTCACACGGTCAAAACTTGAAGCTTTGGTCAGTGATCTCTTGGGTAAGCTCGACGGTCCCTGCAAGGTCGCCCTAAAAGATGCGGGCCTTTCTCCGAATGAAATCGATGAGGTCCTTCTCGTCGGTGGAATGACCCGTATGCCTGCGGTTCAAGAAAAGGTCAAGGCGATCTTCGGTAAAGAGCCAAACAAAGGGGTGAACCCGGATGAGGTTGTGGCCCTTGGCGCAGCTATTCAGGGGGCCGTGTTGCGGGGAGATGTTGATGATGTGGTTCTGCTTGACGTCACACCTCTATCACTGGGGATCGAGACCATGGGCGGAGTCATGACCAAATTGATTGAAAAAAACACGACAATTCCTACCAAGAAGAGTGAGATCTTCACCACGGCCGCTGATAACCAGCCTGCGGTTTCCGTGCATGTGCTTCAGGGAGAGCGGGAGATGGCAACGGGTAACAAGACGCTGGGCCGTTTCGAGCTGGTCGGGATTCCGCCTGCGCCGAGAGGGACGCCACAGATCGAGGTCACCTTTGACATCGATGCCAACGGCATTGTGGAAGTCTCCGCAAAGGATTTGGCCACGGGAAAACAGCAGTCGATCCGAATCACGGCCTCTTCAGGGCTATCGCATGAGGAAATCGACCGGTTGGTCAAGGACGCAGAACTCCATGCGGAAGAGGACAAGGCCAGGAAGGAACTCGTGGATGCAAGAAACAGCGCGGATGGGTTGATCTACACAACAGAAAAAACCATGAGAGAACTCGGGGAGAAGGTCAACGCTTCGACCAAATCTGAGATTGACAACGTAATAAGCGCTCTCAAACGAGCGATGGAAGGTGAGGATGTTGCTGAGATCAGGCGCCTGACCGAGACGCTGACCCATGCCTCGCACGGACTCTCCGAGACCTTGTACCAACAGGCCTCACAAGCAGGATCCTATCAGAATGGAGAATTTGCCGGAGACGCCTCCGGCGGGCAGACGTCTTATGGATCTCATGACGATGTGGTTGAAGCGGAATACCAAGAGGTCGTGTAAGATTCACGAAACCATAAGCTGAATAAGAGCTGAGAGAAAGGAGGTGACTGTCATGAGAAACCTAAAATACTATCTTCCGGGTTCCATGTTGATCCTGATGGCCTTGTTGATTGTCGCCGTCCCTGAAATTCTGATCGCATTAGTGGCGGCCTTGATGATTATGTTGGGTGTCGGCGGGCTCTATATCGGTCATATGGCTAGAAAATCAGAGAAGGATTGGAAAGTGTTTGACGGAAGGTTTTTTGGTGATGATCTATCTGGGTGGCATTCAGTGAGAGTCCCGATATTTAGACGGTGGCACCGTGATTTTTAATCAGCATTCAACAACAAAGTATGAGCGCTTTATATCAAAAAGGGAGCGGGACAACGAGCTCCCTTTTGTGTGAAGGTTCACACAGGATTTGCCGTTGATTCTGTCAAATGTTTTATATCAAAAAGGGAGCGGGATAACGAACTCCCTTTTTGATGCCAAAGTGACACGGGATTTGCCGTAGATCCTGTCAAAGGCTTTCTATCTCGAGGTCTTGTGGCGCTTCAGGTAGTCTGAAATCAACGAAGGCACTCAGTGTGGTCATGTCGGATTCGTTACCGGATTGGTTGATAGCGGTGACGCCCAGTTGTAGGTTACCGGCTTGCTGAATAAGTGAAGGGATATCATCCGGCAGGGTCACGTCGGTAATATTGCCCAGTTCAATATATTGTGAACCGTAATTGACCTGTTTCCCCATGGCCCAATAAAGCCTGTAACCGGACACATCAGTGCTTGTTGAGGGCTTCCAACTCACCTTTTTCCTTCTCGCCTTTCCCACGGGATTTACGGTCTCCCTATTCCACCCAACCGCCTTTTCGTGAGCGCTCCTCAGAAGAGCAAGCTCTTGATCAAAGGCCTTGGTGTCCATGTCCTTGAATCTAACTCCGATGTTTTCCTGACCGCTCCAGGCGATTTTGCCCTGACTCCTGACACGCTCGCCTGAGGGAGGCAAAAGAAAGGACATGGAGATTTCCTGTCCGATGAGAAAGTGCCCTCCGCTACTGCTGAGCAACGCCCCCCCACTGCTTAAGTTCTGTATCAGGCCCTTCAAGGGGTGATCATCGACTGCATAGTCCACAGGAATAGCGCAAGGCTTTCTGGTGCTCCTCCGTCTTTCTTCCTCTCGAGTAATCGATTTCGCATATCGGTCACTGAACGATCCGAAACGCGGATAATATCTGTAATGCACGGACATAGGCCAGGGTTGCCGAAAAGGATCTCCTTACACGATTACCACAGAGTATATTCTCTCCATGGACGGAATCAAGTAGTTCATGATTCATGCCAATAGAAAGGGGATATCAAGATACTGAAATATGCAATGATGTCAAATACTTTCACTGCAATTAGCCGCGTTGGGGCTTGAATGAGTAAACAGGTGCAAAGAAAATATGTAAATTTTTTCCGATAAATTGCAAATAATTTCCCATTCCATTCGAGTACAGATAAGGATGAGCAAATGCCCAATAGGATCATTTAGACCGATTTGATATCATACTCTGACAAGAGCCTGCCCCCTTGAAGAAGGTTATTTGACACGGACTTCTTTACCCAATATATTGAATAAGCAAAAAGAATGAATATATTACAAACTTTCGGTCAAAAAATAACTCCTTTCCAGTAAGGGAGGAGAATAAACTACATAAGGAGTCAAAATAATGGATGATGGTTCAAATATTCGGAAATTCACAGGCGCCTCACAGTATGTGCTGGATGAAGAACTGGCAGAAATTGTTAATGTTTCCATGGCCTTAGAGATGCCCCTTTTACTCAAGGGAGAGCCCGGCACAGGAAAGACCCAACTTGCCCATGCGATTGCCGAGGCCCTGGACATGAGACTGATCGTCCTGAATGTGAAATCCAGTATGAAGCTGGTGGAGGCCCTTTATCAATATGACACGCTGACACGCCTCAATGACAGCCGCTTTGGGGATTCCTCAAGGGACGTGAGTAATATTGAGGAATACATCAAGATGGGAAAGATCGGGCAGTCCTTTGTTTCAAATGAACGAGTCGTCCTGCTCATTGACGAGATTGACAAAGCCGATACCGATTTCCAGGATGATATGTTGGATGTGCTAGACCAAATGGAGTTTGATATTATTGAAATCGATAAGACCATCAAGGCGAAGAACAGACCGGTCATTATTATCACCTCAAACGCGAAAAAGGACCTGTCTGATCCCTTTCTAGGTCGCTGCAACTTCCACCATATCGCGTTTCCTGATGATGACATGATGCGGAAGATAATCCAGGTTCACTTCCCGGACATCAGCAAAGAACTCCTGGACAGTACGGTGAGATGCTTTTATCGTCTCAGAGAATTCAGAAATATCGAGAAGAAACCCGCCACAAGGGAATTGATCAACTGGGTCAGGGCCCTCAGGTCAGATCCTGACTTTAGAGTCAAAGAATTAATCAAAGGAGAGGTGCCCTATCTTGGCGTCCTCTTCAAGAAGAGCGCCGATTACGAGGCCGCCCAAAATGGTGTCGGCCGCTTCAGGGTATG
The DNA here is from genome assembly GCA_964520425.1 of uncultured Desulfobacteraceae bacterium. Taxonomy (GTDB): domain Bacteria; phylum Desulfobacterota; class DSM-4660; order Desulfatiglandales; family HGW-15; genus JAFGFY01. The sequence continues at coordinate 2,665 of CAZFMX010000044.1, read as the reverse complement.
AGACCAGACACATGTTCATTGACTTTTTTTACACACTAAAGAGAGTGGGAGTCCCCGTCTCTCCCACCTCCTTTCTTCGGCTTCAGAAGGCCCTCAGCCTTGGACTCATCAACTCGCTGGATGATTTCTATACGGCTGCCCGTTCCATCCTGGTCAAGAGCGAAAGATACTTTGACCTCTATGATCAGGTTTTTGCTCATACCTTTGAAGGGACCGAGCTTAAGGAGCCGGATGAATTCGCCCTCAACGACATGGCCCGCGCCATGCTGGATGAGTGGTTGAGAGATCCGGGGGGAATGGCGGAAGCCCTTGGAAGGGACAAAGATGAGCTTTCCAAATTAAGCCCGGAAGAACTTCTCGACTATTTTCTTGAACGGCTCAAGGAGCAGACCGAACAGCATCATGGCGGAGGCAAATGGATCGGCACCCACGGCACATCGCCCGTAGGACATTCCGGATACCATCCGGGCGGTATGCGAGTGGGCGGTATTTCCAGAAACAAATCAGCGGTCAAGGTGGCCATGGACCGCAGGTATAAGGATTACTCCCACGAGGGACCACTGACCCAGGCGCAGATCGGTGAAGCCCTGAAAAGATTACGGAATATGATTCCGGTGGGCCCCAAAGACCAGGTCAATATCGACAAGACGATCTATCAGACCATGAAGAACGCGGGGGAAATAGAGATCGTTTTTGACCGGAGCCTCAAAGATAGACTGAAGGTTATCCTGGCCATTGATAACGGCGGGTGGTCTATGGATCCATACATTGAAATGGTCCAGGTCCTATTCAACTATGCCAGGGCCCAGTTTAAGGATCTCAAGACCTTCTTTTTTCATAACACCGTCTACGATTACCTATGGGAAGATCCCAGACGGATACGCAAGCCCTTTGCGGTGGACGATCTGGTACGCCTCGATCCTGATACACGGTTCATTATTGTGGGCGACGCGAGTATGGCTCCTTATGAACTCATGGCAACGGACGGATCCATTCATATCGAAGAACGATCAGGAAAACCCAGCTACCAAAGACTTCAATTCATAGCCGATACCTTTCCATACGCCCTTTGGATCAATCCTAAGATGGCGCAGGAATGGCGCTATACCCATACGATCAACGCGATCCGCGAAATCTTCCCCATGTTTGAACTGACCCTAGACGGTTTGGAAGAGGCCGTGACTCATATGATGCAGAAGCATTAGCGAGGCTCTGCCCGGGATAAGCGACGCATCCGATACCCAGCGCCTACTGAGCCACCTTTTATCTGGCAAAGACAAAATTTTGAGGACGTCTAGGAGGCTGTCCCAGAATAGCAATTTTTTCCAAAATCGAGGAATGCCCGAAAAAATTACCACAGGCATATAGTTGATATTCCGAGGATAATTTTTTCGGGTATGACGAAGAGTCTGGGAAAAAGGGCATTCTCGGACAGCCTCCTAGAGTCGCCCGCCGGTCTCAGCCAAATCCATCAGTCCCTCTCGATCGATTATCCTGATTCGAGGACCATTCAATTCAATATAGCCCTGTTTGCTCATCTTACTGAAGATTCGAGAGAGTGTCTCCGGGATGGTCCCCAGAAGACTGGCCAGTTGACTCTTGGTTATGGTCAATTCCAGGTCAATGGCGCCCTCTTCTTGCTCACTTAAATAGATGAGATAGGCGCTGAGACGACCGGGGACTTCTTTGAGCGAAAGATCATCGATAAGGTGAGTGAACCGACGAAGCCTCAAGGACAAGACCGCCAGCATGCTTAGGGCGATGGAGGGATTCCTTTTGACCAAGTCCACAAAAGACTCCTTGGGGAAAAAGAATACCCGGCTCTCCTCTACGGCCTCGGCATTGGCTGGAAAGTGTTGGCCTGTGAAGACGGCTACTTCGGCGAACGGCTCTCCCGGGCCGAAGAGGTGAAGAATCTGTTCTTTACCTTCAAAAGAGAGCTTGAATATCTTCACTTTCCCCGTAATAACGACGTAAAAGCCTATCCCCTCATCTCCTTCAGAAAATATGCTCTGGCCCCGTTGAAAAACCTGGTCCGTCACAATCATGGTCAGCTCTTCCAGTTGTTTCTCGGAAAGACCTTCAAACAGGGGAACCGACGCAATGTGTCTGATGATTTCCATGTTCAATTGTTAGTCAATCTCTTCAGGCACAATCTGTTAAGTATTTCCTTAGAGCAGGATAATAGGTGGGAATATGCTCATTGTCAATGAAGGTGGGTCAGGGCAGTAACAAAATCCACCATCAAATTTGCTGATGGGCAGTGATGATTTCAGATTTTGAGCAATACCTGGGCATCAGCGAGGTGTTAGATGCAAGGTGCCGAGGAGTGCCGACTGAGGCGTATAAACAATACGCCGCAAGGAGAAGCGACCGAAGGCAACACAGCAGATGACAGCTTGATGGTGGTCAGGACCGTAGATTGCCCTTTTCATAACCTCTGTAATGTTGTATAAGCACGACCAAGACTTGGCACAGTCTAGTGTCGTGTCTCAGGATTAACTTGAATAATAAGTACCTGCTGCACAGATTCAAAGGGGGTATGGGGGTCTCTTTTCAGTTCCACCACCCAAAAGACACCCAACCCTGTTACCGCCCCCCCAAGAAGATAGCGTTCGGTGGACAGGCACAAGGAATGCCCGTCGCTGTGGGTACATTGTTCGTG